>JAGWZB010000567.1 GCA_018969045.1 Planctomycetota bacterium
GTCATCGCAAGTGTACAAATATAATGTGGTTACCCAGGTACGTCGATGCGGGGGAAGCATACTGGCAGCCCGCTTTGCTCCTATGCGATGAGGATCTCAATGGCTAAACTTGGATTCGTGCTGAAAAAAAGCCCCGAATTCGGCTTTCTCGATTTGGAATGAAAAAGGATGACTTTGGATCTCGAATTATCCGCAGCAATGCAAGCGGCTTGCCAAGCGGCACGCTTGGCCGGGTCGATTCTACTCTCCATGAAAGGTTCGGCAACAGTCCACGCAAAGAGCGGCAAGGACCTGGTCACCGATGCGGATTTTGCCGCCCAAGTTGCCATCTCCAATCATTTGCTAACCGCCTACCCTGACCACGACTTTCTAGGCGAAGAAGGAGACCTGGGAACCGTTGGATCCAACATCATGCCCCAAACAAATTCCGCTTATCGATGGGTCGTAGATCCTTTGGATGGTACGACCAATTACGCACACGGATTGCCTCAGTATGCAGTAAGCATCGCCTTGATGTTCTACCGGGAACCTATCTTGGGTGTCATCTACGATCCCGAAGCCGACGAAATGTTCAGCGCACTTAAAGGTCTAGGTGCCCAGCTCAATGACAAACCCATCCATACCAGCCAAGAGAACAATTTATCGATGGCACTGGTTGCTGCCGGCCTGTCGCCGAACCTCAGACAAGACTCACCTGAGATTCAGCAGGTCGTACGAATGCTGCTTGCCTGCCAAGGTCTAAGGCGTCTTGGGTCGGCTGCATTGAACCTTTGCTATGTAGCATGCGGTCGGCTTGACGGATACTGGGGCGGGACCCTTAAGATATGGGATATAGCCGCTGGAGTCCTCATTGTGCGTGAATCAGGTGGTGTCGTCAGCGACTTCCATGGACAAGACGATCAAGCGCTCGGGGGCGCACTGATCGCCGCTGCAACACGACCACTGCAGCATTCGATGCAAGAGATCATCACCAAAACCCATTAACGTCGCGGACGAACTTGACGATTGACCCGCTGGGCACTGTTGGTGCGATACTGTGTGTTGTTGGGAGTCGTACTCGCATTGCGATTTGCTCCTTGAGGCATCGCGCTTTGGGGCTGCGCTATCACTGCATCAGCATTGTTCAAGGTGCCACCAGCGATGTTGGTGCTCTCGGAAGCTGAAGCCTCGTCTTGCGGTTCAGATAAAAGGTCGCTCAAACGCTTGTGGTACAACGCAAGTGCACGCTCGGCATGCCCTCGCGGTCCAATCGGCCACTTCAATTGACGGTTGTCATAGATGTTTGCCATAAGGAAATCGATTGCTTTCTCGACACGGCGCGACTTCACATCGGTGTCGCTGACCGTAAACAAAAGCCACTCGAGCATATGACCGGTGGTTTGAACCTTGCGCTCGACATTGGGCTCATTCCCTCGACCTTCGAACCAATTGGTGCTGAAGCTACCGTCTGGATTTTGAAGCTGCCAAGTGTACTCGATGAACTCATTGATAAACTTCGCTGCACGTAGGTACTGGCCCTGCAAAGGTTGACCTTGGAGAACTCGCTGCTTGATAGCGAACGAATATCCCATAAGCCGGTGCGTACCTCCACATGCAGAGCCTACAATCGGTTGCGCAAGCTCCTCTTGAATGAGCTTCTGAATGCTCCAGACCTTACCATCATTGGACCGCCATTGCTTGTCAGAGTCCAAGTAATACGAAAGGCCGATTAGCTTAAAGGTCAATTCCGATTTTTCACGGCAAGTCGCCATTTCGTAGAGCACTAAGTCTTCGACAGTAAACTTCCGATCTCCGATTTGGATCGGATAGTCAGGTGGGACTTGGCATTGTGCCAAGATCGCCAAGAACTGCCCTTGATGACCCTGCA
>JAGWZB010000132.1 GCA_018969045.1 Planctomycetota bacterium
CGAGGCTGGCAAGTTGGCAAGCTGCGCTATTACCGAGGCTCGTTTGCGAGTAGCATCCTAACATCAGTTTTAGATTGTGTGCACGGGCCGTGTGGATCATTCGGATGGCTTCGGTAATCCCTCCACACTTGAGGATTTTGATGTTGATACCGCTGCAGCGACCGACCAAACCTGGGATGTCTTTTGCCGTGCGACAGCTTTCGTCGGCCATGATCGGGAGGCTCGATTCGCGGTGCACTTGGGCTAACGCTTCCAGGTCGCTTGGGTTGGTCGGTTGCTCGATGTGATCGACACCACGCTTGGCAAGCCACTGCGACATCTCGATGGCATCCGAGACACTCCAGCCGCCGTTGGCATCGACGCTGCGATGGATGGAATCCGGGAGGAGTTTGCTCAATGCCTCGAACATGGCTTGATCTGCCTGGATGCCTTCGGGAGACCCCATCTTGACCTTCACGGCGCGGATAGTGCCAAGCTCAAGCCACTGGGCCCATCGCCCCAAGGCAGCTTGAGGAGATTGGATGCCGATGGTCACTGAAGTTGGCACATGGGAGTTTTGGGATAGGCCCAGGAGTCTCCATGCGGGTTGCCCACATGCCTTGGAGCACCAGTCCCAGATGGCCATATCGATCCCTGCGATGGCAGAGGAAGCGATTTGGTTTTCGACCAGCGTATCGTGAATTTGATGGCGGAGCCAAGGGTCCATGTGCCTGAGGATCTGGGTTGCCTTTTCCAGATGATGCTCGATGTCCGTGAACGACTGCGTTGAATGGGGTATCGAGAATTCAGCCGATTCGCCAATCCCTTCAAGCCCATCTTTCAGGATTCGAATTTCCCAGTTTTGAGAACTCGACTGAGTCCCTCGGCTAATGGCAAGCGCGACGCGTTTGTGGACTTTAAAGCCCTTATAAGTTAGCTTCACAAGTGAGTTCCATGCGAAAGTGTGGACCGATCTTGGGGATATCAAAAACATCTCCGACAACTCGCCAACCGCTTGCTGCATAGAAACCAACGGCGCTTTGCCGGGCCTTGCACCATAAATCCCAGCGGTGCTCTTGGGCCAGTTCCGCCACGTAGGCAAGCATCTTGCTACCGACACCCATGCCTTGCAGTTCTGCTAAGACCGCCATGCCGCGAAGTTGGACGGAAATAGTCTGTTGTTTTTCGTTAGAAATGATTTCTGGGGGCATGAGGGTCAAGCACCCGATGGGTTGGCTATTGGGTTGGCTATTGCGATAAGCCACCACGTGCAACGTATTGGGATTTTCGTCCCCTGCAAAGAGGGTTTCCCCGTAGGGGAGTCCCAGGGGTTCACGCAGCACTAGAAATCGCACTTGGCGAACGTGGGCTATTTCAGATAAACCGCGCGACTGGCGGATCTGCATATCCAGCATGCAAAACTCTCGGGATCGGCTCTAGGTGGTTTTGGAATTCAAGGCCTAGAGTATAAACGGTCCGTCCAGGAATTTAACGCCCCGGGATCGGTCTCCATTGGTTCGGGCCCACCGAAGGGTTCCCAGAGGACAATCGCCCTTGGGTTCCAGGCCTGGCCTCAGGCAATCCAGAACCTGAAATCATTCCCCCACTCGAACCGGTTCCCGTGCCTGGGACTGCGGCCATACGTGAACTGGGGTTTCGCCCTTGCAACTTGGCAATCTCCCGTTCGCTCTCTCCGAGCCTGCGTTCGAGTTGCATGTTCCGTTGTTCGAGTTCCTCAGCCCGCTTTTTCTGACTTCGATACTCCGAGAGCAACCTTTCGCTCTCGATTTGGTACTGACGCATCGCATGATTGCCAGGCCATTGCTGGCAACCGGTAGAGCTTGCCAACATGCATAGCAGTCCACAAAGCAATACCGCTCGCGTTGGAACGTTTTTTCGGGTTCCTGCAAACATTCAACGGTTCCTGTGGATCTTCCCTATGACAACACCAGCAATGCTTTAGCAATTCCTGCACCTTGAGCGAAAGACCATTTTTATGGAAAAACCTCATCATCGGCCAAACCCCACGAATCATCCTCTCCCATGAAACTCCGTTCATCGTGCAATCAAAGTCAGAATCGACTATCATGGGCGGTTCTGCTATCCGAGCCTGCCACTGCCTCCTGCCAATCCCACCTCACATCATGCGCTGCTATCCTGCCGCTTTACGGATCCTTGCAATTGTTTTGCTTGCAAATTGGCTAGTCGTTTCGAGCCTTGCTCAAACCCCAAATTCGTTCGATGCACGCTCGGATGAGCTCCAGAAAGCGTTTCCGGCTTCGGTGCAAAGCGTTGTTCAGAAGCATTGCAGCAAGTGCCACAACGAAAAACTTTCCGAGGCCGAAGTCGACCTATCGCAGTGGAGCCGATGGGAGCTGGTCAGCAAGCAGACCCGTACGCTTGAGCGGGTGCTCGAGCAATTTCAAACCCAGCAGATGCCTCCCCCCGAGGAGCCTCAACCGACAGACCAAGATCGACAAAAACTCATGCAGTGGATCCAGTCATGGTTGACCTTGCAAGCCGAGCAGTATGCTGGTGATCCGGGCCCTGTGATCCTTCGTCGGCTCAACAACGCCGAATACACCAATACGATTCGGGACCTGACAGGCCTAGCAGAGATTGAGCCAACCAAGGAGTTTCCTGCCGATAGTGCCGCCGGGGAGGGGTTCTCCAACACCGGAGCCGCCTTGGTCATGTCGCCCTCGCTCGTGCGGAAGTATCTCGACGCGGCCAAATCGATCGCCGAGCATGTGGTCTTGCTCCCCGATGGGATCACCTTTGCCATGGATCCCTCGCGGGCCGACATGACCAACGCAACGCTCGAATCCATCCGACGCTTTTACGCTCCGTTTAGCGACCAAGCCGGCGGTGCTACTGTCAATCTGCAAGGGATCGTCTTTGAGACCAACCAAGGTGGACGATTGCCAGTCGAGAAATACCTTGTCGGAACCTTGAGTGTACGCGAGATGCTCAAGTCCAACGCGCAGCCGACTCCACAGCAGATCTCCGATGCCATCGATGCGATCGCCAAATCCCAACAGCTCAATACCAAGTACCTGAGCACCCTGTGGAACCAGCTTCATGACCCTGAAGCCAAGGGGCTTTTGGCAACGCTTCAAAGGCGATGGAACGCTACAACGGTCGATGCTCCGGGGTTGCTTATCGGTGAAGTTCTCTCCTGGCAAAAGGCTCTTTGGAAATTCTCCAGTGTCGGGCACATCGGCAAGCGGGATGGACCCAAGGCATGGCAAGAGCCGGTCAATCCAATCCGCAACGAGCAAGAGCTTCGTCTGGCCATCCCGCAAGACCTTCCCAATCAAGATGCTCAGAACCAGGGTTTGGGCCGCGGCGATGTGACAATGTATTTGCAAGTCTCCGATGCTGGGGATGGGAATCAAGACGATGCAGTGATTCTTCGCAACCCACGGCTCGTTGCGCCTGGGCGGCCCGATGTGCCTTTGCGGGGTTTAGACGCGTTGGTCCAGACCCTCGAGACCAAGCAGAAGATCTGGGTCGAGCAAACGCAACCGATTCTCGTAGCTCTGGATGATTGGATCGAGGATCCCAAGGGGCGTTCCTTGGAAAGCCTTGCAAGTGAAATCGCAGTTCCTCCAGCGCTGTTGAAAGCCTGGGCAAGCACCTTGGGGCTTTCCGATCACTCCGATGCGGCGGCTGCCAACCCCGATCGCCAAAGGCTTGTGAACAAAGCCCAAAGCATGTCCGATTATGCCTTCGTCACTGGGTGGGTCGCTCAGGACGCACTGAGCATCGTCGCTAATTCGTCGGATCAGCATGTTCGCATCCCTGGAAACATGCCCCCAAAGAGCATCGCGGTTCATCCCTCACCATCGCGAGGTATTTGTACGTCTTGGAAAGCTCTCGGGCCGATGAAGATCGATTGCCAAGCCACGGTACGCCATGCGCACACCGAATGCGGCAATGGGATCGCTTGGCGTTTGGAGCTTAGGCGAGGCTCGCTGTACCAAGTCTTATCCTCAGGATTTTCGGCGGGGGCCAAGGATGTTCCGATCGGGCCGCACCGGTCGCTGCGAGTTCGATCAGGAGATGAGTTGGTTCTGGTGATCGAGCCTCGCGATGCGAATCATTCCTGTGATTTAACCACGATCGATATGACCATCAGTGCCGCTGCGACGGCCACCGGCCCTGAGCAGCGTTGGAATCTCTCGGAGGATCTGCATGCGAATATTCTTGATGGCAACCCGCATGCAGACTCCAAAGGAAATCCAGGGGTGTGGGAGTTTTTCACCCAAACGGCCCTGGGCAATCGAGCCTCTCATTCGACGGGATTGATTCCACCTGAAAGCCTACTTGCTAAATGGTTCAATGAACCCGATCCTGCGATGCGCAAGCAGATGGTCGGAGCTCTCCAGAAACTCCTGGTCGATTCCTCGGCCTTGCCCCTCCAAAGTCCCGACGGCGTGCTGGTCAGTCGACTCCTTGGGGCCACCGGTCCGTTCTTTTCAGCGGCGATCCAGAAGGATCTGAGAATCCAGCAGTCTGCTGATCCATCGCCGCGTCTGGGTTCTGAATCGGTGCGTTACGGCTGGAGTGATCAAATGTTTGGCATTGAGGTTGCCGGATCCAAACTCTCGGAAAACGAAGCCTTGGTTCGGGCGCCCAAGGTGCTTGAGATCAAGCTTCCGGCAAACATCGCTGCAGGAGCCGAGCTGGTTGCAACGGCTTTGTTGCATCCAGTGGCAGGTAGCAATGGTAGTGTCCAAGTCGCACTGAGCATGGACAAACCCGACCAAGGATCATCACCGATTCCAAAGACCGACGAGGTGGCAAAGGATCCCAACTGGACCAATGTCTCCAGGCAATTGCTTGTCTCCTCACCGGTTCTGGTTTCCCCCAGCGGTCAAGCTCAGGCCCGGACGCTCGAGTCGTTCGATCGGTTTCGCAAACTGTTTCCTATCGCGCTTTGCTATACCAAAATCGTACCGGTGGACGAAGTCGTAACGTTGACTTTGTTTTATCGCGAAGATCAGATGCTCAGAGATTTGATGCTCGAGGACAAGCAGGTTCAAGAGCTCCAGCGACTTTGGGATCAATTGCATTTTGTCAGCCAGGATGCTCTAAAGTCGGTGGATGCTTACGAACAGCTTTGGCAATTTGCAACCCAAGATGCCGATCCGAGTGCTTTTGAACCCCTGCGAGAACCACTCCAGCGCAAGGCTGCTGAGTTTCGTCAAATGCTGCTGGATTCCCAACCAAAGCATTTAGAATCGCTTTTGTCCTTTGCGCAGCGAGCTTACCGCCAGCGACTGACCGACCAGCAGCGCAAGACCCTTGTGACGCTCTACGAGGACCTTATCGCCAAAGAGACTCCTCATGAGGATGCCCTCAGACTGCTTGTGGCAAGAGTGCTCGTATCGCCAGAATTCCTTTACCGCGTCGAGCGACCGGCAGAAGGGACCGACAAACCGACGGACGTGACCGACTTGGAGCTTGCGAATCGCTTGAGTTACTTTCTGTGGGCTTCGATGCCCGATGCGACGCTGATGGACCTAGCAGCCTCGAATCGATTGTCCGATCCCGATACGCTCGTTGCCCAAGTTCGCAGGATGCTTAAAGACCCCAAAGCACAGCGGATGGCCGTCGAGTTTGGAACCATGTGGCTGCATATAAGGGATTTGGATGTTTTGGACGAGAAGAGCGAAAGCCACTTTCCAGAGTTTGCGAGCATACGGAGCGATTTGTACCAGGAAGCGATTTTGTTGTTTACCGATGCGCTAGCCAATGATCGCAGCGTCATCGATTTGTTGTCGGGAGACTATACGTTCCTTAACGGTCGATTGGCCAATTACTACGGCATCCCGGATGTTGGACCTGCCGATTCGGTGCATCCCTGGCGCAAGGTCGAAGGTGTACGCAAGCATGGTCGAGGAGGGATTTTGACCCTTGGAGCAACGCTTGCCAAACAATCGGGTGCCTCTCGAACAAGTCCGATTTTGCGAGGTAATTGGTTGTGCGAAGTAGTCCTCGGGGAGAAGCTACCCAAGCCGCCCAAGAACGTTCCGGTCCTTGCGGAGCTTCCTCCTGAGGGGGTCACCGAACGGCAGTTGACAGAGCTTCATAGCAACAATCCTGCTTGTTCCAAATGCCACCAGCGAATTGACCCCTATGGGTTCGCCCTTGAGAATTATGATGCGATCGGGAGGTTCCGCCAGAAAGATGCCGCGGGCAATCCCATCGATGCTTCGACCCAGTTGCCCGGCGGCCAGTTGATCGCAAACTTTGATGATCTTCGAGCTTATCTTGAGCGTGATCGCAAGGAGGATTTTGTGCGACAGTTCAATCGCAAGCTGTTTGGATATGCCTTGGGCCGATCGGTGCAACTTTCCGATGAACCGATCCTCAAGGAGATTCTGGATCGGCAAAGGGCAGGGGGGTGGAGTATTCAGGAGACCATCTGCCAGATCGTCTTGAGTAAGCCTTTTCGTCAGATCCGAGGAAAGGATTTCCAAGACGAATCGTTGCAACAGTGAAACCAGCGGTTTGCTCGCATGAGGACTTTACCTTATCCGGTCGAAAATTCCTGCTCCAGCGGCGCCTCGACCATAACGCAATGATACAATCGCAGGATCGATCCAGCATGAGCAAGAAAAACAGCCAAGACAAAACCGTGCACCGAAGTACCCGGTCTCTGGCAGTTGGCAGGGTGATTAGGCGGCCACTTCGCGAGGCTTGCCGGTAGACTTAGAGTGTCCCACGTTCTCGAAACTAGGTAGGTTACTAGATGAATCCCATGGCAAGCTACGATGCGCTGCGGCGCGATAGTGCATCATTCTCTCGTCGTTCTTGGCTTCGCGGGGTGGGTGTGACCATGGCGTTGCCCTGGATGGAATCGCTGAGTGTATGGGGCAGTCAGGATGGATCGGCCAAAACGCCCGAGGCACCTGTGCGCCTTGCGATCCTGTTTGCTGGCAACGGATTTCATGGTTCTGAGTGGTGGGCCAAAGAAGACCAAGGCAAACTGCAATTAGGTCGTGTGCTGGCTCCTTTGCAGGACTTCAGCGATTCGGTCTTGTTTATCAAAGGGCTCTACAATGCGGAGGCTTTGAAGGGCAACATCCACAGTTCCCAGACAGGCAACCTATTGTCGGGGGCACCTTTGACGGCCGGCGGAGAGATTCGATCCGGTACCAGCGTCGACCAGATGCTAGCGCAAACGGTTGGCCGGCAGACCAAAGTACCGAGTTTGGTGTTGGGCTGTGAAAAGTCGAATCCTTCGGTCCACAAGAATTACTCGATGATCTATAGTTCGCACATTTCCTGGTCTAGTCCAACGACACCCACTCCGCTGGAGCTCTACCCATCCCTTGCTTTTGATCGTCTCTTTAAAGATGAGAACCATCGTGGAGATCAGAGCGTGCTCGACTCGGTTCTTGAGCATGCAGGTGATATCCGTCAGCAGATCAGTAGCTCTGACCGTAGGAAGTTCGACGAATATCTCGATTCGGTTCGAGATGTCGAGCAGCGGATCGCCAATGCAGGCAAGCGCGGGGAATTGCAAGGCTGGAAGCCAACGCTTGATAAGCCCGACATGGATCGTCCTGCCGATGGGATTCCTCAAGATATTTCCGAGCACATGAGGCTCATGTGCGATATTTTAGTTTTGGGTTTTCAAACCGACACCACACGGATCACGACCCTCAAGCTCAACAACGACCACTCATCGCTGCGGTTCCCGCATTTGGGGGTCGATTACATGATCCACCATTTGCTCTCGCACTCCGACACCGAGGATTGGCTCAAGGTCAATCAGTTCTTCACCCAGCAGATGGCTTATATCGCTCGTCGATTGAGTCAGATCCAGGAAGGGGAGCGGACCGCGCTGGATAATTCGATGATCATGCTATGTTCGAGCATGATGACAGGTGGCCACGATGCAACCCAGTTGCCAGTCGTGATGGTGGGCAAGGGGGGTGGCAAGATCCATACCGGACGAGTGCTCGATTACAAAGAGAACTCCCAGCGCCAGATGTGTAGGCTATATCTGTCGATGATGCAGAAGATGGGAGTCGAACCGTCGAGTTTTGGAGATGCAACGTCGGCTCTGCCTGAAGTTTGATTTATTTACGCTAGAGCGAGAAGTTAGGAAGTCATTCGATGGTCAAACTCGGTGCCCACATGAGCATCGCTGGCGGTTACTACAAAGCCGTCGACGCAGCAGCAGAGCTTGGGATGGATGTGGTTCAGCTCTTTACCAAGAACAACAATCAGTGGAATGCCAAGGAGATTACTCAGGGGGAAGTCGAACACTTTTCGAAGTCATTGAAACAGACAGGAGTGACCAATCCGCTTTCGCATGCTTCGTATTTAATCAATTTGGCATCCCCCAAAGACGATCTTTGGTTAAAGAGTATTGATGCGATGGTTATCGAATGGCAGCGTGCTGAGTTGCTCGGTCTCGATGGAGTGGTCGTGCATCCGGGGGCTTTTGTCGACTCGAATGAGCAAGCTGGATTGGAGCGGATCGTCCAAGCTGTTACCAAGGTGGCCCAGCAAGTCGATGCCAAGGAATGTTGGTTGCTTTTGGAGAACACGGCTGGTCAAGGATCCTGTCTGGGTTGGAGCATGGAGCAGCTTGGATGGATGCTCAGTCGCACCGGTGAATCGATGCGAGTTGGGGTCTGTTTGGATACGTGTCATGCCCATGCGGCAGGTTACGACATGTCCAGCCAGAGCGGATTTAAAACATGGGAGCAAGATGCCAAGAAGCATGGAGTGCTCGATGCGATCCGAGCTTTGCATTTAAACGATAGCAAAAAGGGATGTGGTTCACGAGTCGACCGGCACGAACACATCGGCTTGGGAACCATTGGCCTGGAAGGTTTTCAACGGGTGCTGAAACATCGGGTGTTGAAGAAATGGCCGATGTATTTGGAGACGGAGAAGGGGCAGGATGATAACGGCCAGGAATGGGACGCGATCAATCTCAGAGTTCTGCGCGAACTGGCGTCCTAACCGTCGGGCGATTGTCCCAATCGTCCTGGCTGTTCTCCCGTCGGGCGATTGTCCCAATCGTCCTGGCTGTTTGCGTCTGAAAGACTATCCCACGGGCTTGCCAACCCCCGCGTAGCATGGGGCTTTTGCCCCGGCGGGGGTTGGGTTTCATTAAGTGAAGCACCCTACCGGCAAGATAAGCCCGTGTTACGGTGTGTGCGGGGTGGCTGTGGAAGGCCTGAAGTGCCAAATAATACTTGAAGGAACAATATTCCATGAAGCCTTGTACAACCCACATCCGAAATCTCTCCTATCACAGATAGAAGAAGTCTGCATGGGCTAAGCGATGGAATGCTAGCTTTTATCGGGTCAGCCGAAGCGGACTGCTTGGTTGCAGACTCAGCAGGAGATGGAACGGATGTCAAAGAACCGCAAGAGATTGGCCTTGGGGATCGGGTGTCTTGGCTTCTTGAGCTCAATGCTATCGCTCGACCAAGTGAATGCACAAGCCCCTTTGTCGCTGCGACCAACACCTCAGGAGGATCTGCCTGCGACAAGCCGCATCAACCCGGGTCTGACGGGCCCAGGGCCTCGAACTCCAACAAACGCATCGACTTCGTCTCGACTCCCAACGTCCCGAAACTCCTCCAGCGGTGTATCCCGCAGCACTTACTCGCGTATCGGTCGCACGCCTCACCATTTTGGGGATACCCTACCACCGCTGATCACCTTGAGCACCAAAGGTGGTCAAGGTAGCGCTGATTTTCCTCGTCAGGGATATCAAGCTCCACTTGGAGGAGGTGGTAGCTACAACATTGCAGAGAACAATTCGGCCATACCGATCGATCGGGTCTATTTCGTCTACAACGCTTTCTACAACGCAATCTCGACTTCGTCAGGTTTCGGCCCTTCGGCGATGCGTTCGATCGATCTGCACCGCTATGTAGCAGGTTTCGAAAAGACTTTCTTCGATGGCAACATGTCGTTGGATGTTCGCATGCCTCTGCTGAGCGGCTTTGATCTAACGAACCCCTTCTATCAGTCAGAGATGGGGAATGTCGGAAATCTAACGATGTTTCTCAAAGGACTCGTTTATGGAGATGAAGACATCGCATTGGCAACTGGATTAGGCTTAGGACTCCCTACCGGTAGCGATCTGGTCACACAGACGGTCGCACCGTTTGGTAGCGAGTCGCTCGTGGTGCGCAATCAAGCAGTGCGTTTGATGCCTTTTGTCGCTGGCACGATGAATCTCTCCGAAGACTGGTTCATGCAATCATTCGCTCAAATGAACTTTGCTGCATCGGGCAATGAAGTTGCTAATCAAAATGGTGTTGTGGGTGTCTTCAACGAACAGCACCTCATGCAAACGGACATTGGACTTGGGCGATGGTTCTACAAAGACGCCAACCGTCGGGTCTTTACCGGTTTGGCAGGTGTTTTCGAATTGCATTACACAACGACAGTCCAAGACACCGATACCGTGGGGCTTGGTTCCAACTCATTTTTGGTTGGAAACATCTCCAACGCGGCGAATCGTCAAGACCTCCTGAACCTCACTTCGGGCCTTCACGCTCAGCTTGGACCTTTGTCCGCCTTGCGCGTCGGAGCCGTCGTCCCTTTGCGTGATCAGCCCGATCGGGTGTTTGATTCGGAGGTCCAAGTCTCCTTCAACCGCAAGTTCTAAGGTCGAACTTGGATCGCGTAGTTCTCGTCAGCATAGTCGACATCAATACTACCTCCTTCGTTGCTCTCTCGCTTTAGGATCTCGGTCGCGATGGCGTTATGAAGTCGGCGCTGGATCACTCGCTTCAAGGGCCTAGCTCCATAAACAGGGTCGTACCCTTCGCTGGCGATCGCATTGATGGCTTTGTCGCTAACGGTCAACTTGAAGTGGGCTTCGGCAAGTTGCTTCTCAAGTCGCTTGAGTTGCAGGCTTACAATCTTATGAATCTGATCTCTCTTAAGGGGTTCAAAGAGGATCGTCTCATCAATTCGATTGAGAAACTCTGGTAGGAACTTGCTTTTCAGCGACTCGGCAACAGCCTCTTGCATCTCATCAACGCCGCCACCTTCGTCTGCTACTTTTTGGATAAGCTGGCTTCCGACGTTGCTGGTCATGACGATGATTGTGTTGGTGAAATCGACGGTTCGGTTTTGTCCGTCGGTCAATCGTCCGTCATCGAGTACTTGCAAGAGGATATTGAACACATCGTTGTGGGCCTTTTCGATCTCGTCCAGGAGCACAACGCTGTAAGGTCGTCGGCGTACTGCTTCGGTCAATTGGCCTCCTTCTTCGTATCCGACGTATCCGGGAGGGGCACCGACGAGCCTGCTGACGGTATGTCGTTCCATAAACTCGCTCATATCGATTCGAACCATTGCGTTTTCGTCGTCGAACATGACTTCCGCGAGGGCTTTGCACAGCTCGGTCTTCCCGACACCGGTGGGTCCGAGGAACAAGAACGATCCGATGGGGCGATTGGCATCCCCTAAACCGCTTCGGCTGCGTCGAACTGCGTTGCTGATGGCCTCGACAGCTTGGTCTTGGCCGACGACTCTCAAGTGCAATCGCTCTTCCATGACCAGCAATTTGGCCCGCTCGGTTTCGAGCATACGGGTCACTGGCACACCGGTCCAAGAGCTGACGACCTGGGCGATTTCATCGGCGGTGACTTCGGTGCGCAGCAGCTTGGGCTGATCTTCTTCTTTTTGGCTTGAAGTGTCCTCGTGTTCGAGTTGTTCGCGGAGCTTTTTGCGAGACTGATCCAGTTCGTAGAGTTTTTGATAGTCCAGTTCATTGACAGATAGCCCCGAGGACTGTTTGTC
>JAGWZB010000133.1 GCA_018969045.1 Planctomycetota bacterium
ATCGAACGATGAGGACCGAAAAACTCGATGAGCAAATCAACCACCTGACGATCACGGATGGATGTTGCGCCGGCAATGTCACGCCTTGACTCTTGGTAGGAATCGCAAAATTCCCGAAGCGATCTTTTGGCTCTTGGCTCTACAAACCCCTTTGCTGCGAGCCTGCTATGCAACTCATCATCCAGCCCATCTAGCCACTCGATCAAGCCAACCGGCTTGGGCGTATTGGATCGCACCACTCCCTGCAATTCCTCAAACCGGCTCTTGAATTGCTCCGCTGATTTCTTGGGCATGACTCCCAAGCCAATCGAGCATCGACGCCCCTCCGAATCATGCCAACGTAGTTTCCAACTGTCACGCCCATTCTCACGAATCAAACTAGCCATCGTACACCTCCACGAAAATCACCCGAAAGAAAACTCCACGGCAGCCAACGGGTGAACATTGGTTTTCGGCTCATGATTTCCTAGCCGTGGAACCATCACCCTACATCATCGGCAATCACTGTGCAAGGCAGTTCGCCAAACGCTCTAAAATGCCTCAGGAATCGCTTGGACTAGCCGACGATCCAACAGCCGACTTGACCCGCTGCAACTCATCCTGGGGCGATTGTGAGGCTCGATTTCCTGCAACTCTAGATCTCAAACCAAGCCACCCGAAAAACGGCATCGATCAGCCGTTTATTTTTCGATTCACCCCTAGGATGCTACCCCCGAAACCTACGAAACCTAGCTAACCATCGCCATCACTGAGGGGGGTTTTGGTGGTTTTGGTGGTGCCATCCCTTAGGGTATCAATCCATTTTTTCGCCTCAGGATGCATCACGTAACTGATCGTAGGCCGACCACCCTTGCTAGATTTCCCATCCTCGATCGACTGCAACCAGCCATCAGCCTCCAATGCTTCCAACGTCGATTCGATCGCCTTGGGATCACTGAGGCCGCGCCATCCCTTTTGGCGAATATCCCTAACTCGAATCGGACGATCTTCATCCCAATCGAGCAATCGATTCAGCAAGGGAGATGCCAATACTCGCTCTGGGCATGCTGCGACTGCATACAACCGCATTGCATGCGACTCTAAGTATTTCGCCCACAATATCGCTCGCTCCGCTGATTGCTTGGAAACTGACTTTTCTGGACCATTGCAAAGCTCCATGAGCAATGCGATCGAAGGGACTAGCTTATCGAATTTTGCCAAGTGTGATTCGATTGCCTCAGGCATCGACTCGGCTCTGCACCGATGGATTTTGTCCTCTAGCCACTGATTGAAAACGCCTTGGGCATCGGGTGCAAACCTCATCCAAGGGATTTTGCTGGGCTCGCATTCACCGTCGGCAATGTCCAGAGAATCAAACTCAGCCAATCTCTCAAAAAGATCCTGGACCCGCTGCAAAGCTCGCTGATCAGGTTTCCGATCGACCACTCGGACCTCATCCGGCTCATCCGGCCAAACCGTCACTTGGAATCGCTGAAGCAATCCATCGTCACCACGGCCACCCCTCAGAGATGCTTGCACGTATTCCTGAATCCCGCCTGGGGTAGCGCATCCGAATATGGATAGGCATGGGGATTCGCAAACCGTTTCGCCACGTCCAATTCGATCAACATTGATTCGCCCATAACCATTCCAAAGAGTCAAATAGTTTTGACGATCGCCTGCCTGATCTTCACGATCCAAACCCCTCATCCAACTGACCAACTCGTCACGCCACAACGCCATACCGAGCGGGTTTTCGTTTAGCAGATCAACTAGTTTCGCCATCGTTGAATCGGTAGTGATGATTCGACGCGATGATGGAAGCTCGATTGATTCATTGGCAAGCAATGCCTTTGCTAAATCGTTTTGCTTTTCTTGGCAATCATGGTTCTTCACCGCTCCGCTCAATTCCTTTTCGATCGCCTTTTTTTGAAACTCGGCCAATATCGCATCACGTTTTGCATCGCTGATCTTGGGCTCGATTCGTTTTCGATCTTGATCCTCGATGAAACGAATAAGCCCCTCCGCAAAGGATGCTGAGGGTGATTTCTTCATGCTAGGCCGACCGATGATGCACCCCCAGAGATTCGGAACCACTAGCCACGAATCATTCTGCTTTGGACGAATCCCGATGCGATTGCCAACCACGGCACTCATCGCGACCAACAACGCACAAGCAACGTAGTCTGGGGGGCTCTGCATTCGATGAGCAACGTCGGCAACGGCATCACCAACGATCGCTGGTAGCAATTCCGAGTCATAGGGCATCACCTCAGGGAGTGGATCGGGTAAGGCTCTTGGCTCTGTCCAAATCTTTCCAGTCCCGTCAATCAGATCAAGGCTCTTGGGCTCGATCGCTTGCAACTGCTTTTTGATACTGCCAACCGGCAAACCGAGAATCTTCGCATGCACCGATTTTGCAACTCGATCCAGGTCCTCAGGTTTCGACAGATCCACGGCACCACTCCAAACCGTTTCGGAATTGTCACCCCGCAGGATAGCAAGGCTGACTGTGCCATCAAGTTTTCGATGGGCCATAGTTTCTAACTGTACCCCGCTCATGCTGCACCTCCATCAGTACAATCAAATTTGAAAACCTCCGCTGCACCTGCCTCATTCTCTAAATCAACTCGGCTCGCACCTCGATTGATCCATTCCCGAGCATCCTTGATCCCGACGGGTGGTAGGATGATTCGGACGCCTGCAACGATCACAAGCTCGCTCCTAAGTTTCCTTGCACTCTCGATGCCTGAATCATCGCCATCAGCAACGATCACGATCTCACTTGGGAGAATACGCCTGCCAAGTTCGAGCAACTGATCACCTCCGCTCTTGGCACTTGGGATGCCAACGGCATCAAGCCCAAGGGTAAGCAATGCAGCCGTATCTGTCGGACCCTCAGCAATCCAAATCCGAGCCCCTGATTCGATGTTGGCGATACGATCAGGATCATAAAAGAGCCCGCCATTCCCCCCGCTCATCGACCCTTTTGCAGCCGTCACTGGTTCCCGAGTCCGAACCCCGATGATATTGCCAATGCCATCTCGCATGGGCCACGTAGTAGCACATAGCGAAGCGCACCAACCGACTTGCAACTGTCTCAAAGACTGAGGATGCACGCCCAACTGTTTAGCGAGATGAGCAATCCCCGGACCGGTCAGATTTCGCCTGCATACGTCGGCCATCAGTTCGATTCTCAAGCGATCGGATTCAGACTGCACCGGCTTGGGTGGTGGTGCCATCGTTGGCTTGATCGCTTGGACTGGGATATGCTTGCCAACCCCGAGCCCAAGAAAAGACCTAAGCCATACGATCGCCTCAGCCATGCTACACCCGAGCCACCATTGCAAACTAGCAAGGCCATCACCTGATCGGGGATTGCTCGATGCATTGTGGCAATGCCGACAGATCAACGATCCACGGGTATCAAAATCAGGCAATGATGCGAAGCGATCACGGCCACCGCATTTCGGACAAGGCTTGCCACGTCGATCAGCAAGCAACTCCGCAGGGAGTCCCGCAGCCGTTAGGATCTCGCGCCACCTGCCACTTGCTAGCCGTTTAAGATCGCTGATAGAATGTTGGTGGTGATTTCGATGGGAGTTGTGGCTCATGCTGCACCCCCTTTTCTTTTTAGAAGCTCGCTCGCACGATACCGCCTGAGGCCTCCGATTTTGTGCGATGGGATTTCTCCGCTCGCAGTCCAACGCTCGATCGATGGAATACTTGCCCCAAGGATCTTCGCAGCCTCATGTTTATCGATATAGCCATCCTCGATGGGCCGACTTGAACCCATGCGAGCCACCACGATCTCAGCAACTCGCTCTGCAAACTGATCTAGTTCGTTTGGAGTCATGCTGCACCTCGATTCTTTGAGATTACCATCTTTTCCAGCAACCGTCCGAGCACTTGCGTAAACTCGCAGCCGACCACCGAGAACCCGAGAATGGATTTCGATTTCTTTGGGTTATCGACAGCCCACGATGCGAGCACGATTGCCGTAACAACTGCCAACTCAGAGGATCGACGATCTTGCAATATCTTTGCGATATAAGGATTCGACTCGTTAACCAGAATGGTTGCGGCCAACTCGTCAAAGCGACCAACCGAACTGCTATCCATGAGTGCGGAACCCAAGTTTATCTTTCTCTTAGGCTTGCTCATGCTGCACCTCCCTGGGGAGATGAGCCCGATGGATTCGCGGGTTGATCACCGGCCATCGATGAGACAACAGCACGCACAACACTCGGCACAAAGAGAAAACGATTGCCTGCCTTAAGGCTTGGCACCGCTCCGATCTCTGCTTGCTCACGAAGCCACTTGCTAGGTACGCCCAATCGGGCAGCCATCCTCCGCAGGGGTAGCAATTCGCCACCGTCTGATTTTGATTGATTCACAATCATCCTCCTATCGTTTGAAACAATGCCGACCACAGCGATCAGCCAACGAATAGGAGTATCTGCCCCAACCTCAAATCAGTCGCGGTAAACAAATCAGTACAGTCAGTAATCCAATCAGTAATTTAATCCGGGGTTTTGAGTCTATATCGCCCCTTGCTAGCCTTCTCAACGATCTCACCTACGCGATGCCCCTTGAATACTTGCGATTTCATGCCCCCATCTACCGACACTCCCAACTCAACAATCTCTGCTAGCTCGACAATCGATTGATCAGGATCATTCTTTTTGTAGCGATCAAGTAACAACGTCAGAACCTTTATCGTTCGCGCAGGTATGTTTGTGTATACCTTGCCTCCCCAGGTCATTGTTCGTTTTATTGAATCGATTCCATCGCCATTGCGAACTATGCTTGGTTGCTTTGATACTTCGGATGTTTTGCCATGCAATGGATGCGAGCCATCGGGATACAAATAGCCTAGGGAAATCAGGTAATCTCGCAACTCATCAAACTCAGGAAACTGACTGGTAATTGTCGGCCAATACTTACTCTGGACGAAGCCACGATGCGCAAGCTCATTAACTGCATTCCTGACTGTATAATCCCCTGCAAAACATTCAACGCTAACCCGATCGGATTGTTCGATCAGGTTTTTCACTTGGTCGCTCACGCCATCAAGATTAAATGGTTCAGCCACGGGATTAAAAACGATCACCTTGCATTCATCGTAATCGTAATCCGTCGATACACTAACCCGCTCGCTCCGATCTCCTACAGATCCGAGATGCACATAAGTCGGATATGGTAGGCCTTCACGAACAAAGCAATCTGATTTTGCAATATCGCCATTGAAATACTCTTGCACCTCCATCTCGCTGATATGACGAAGCAAAACAAGCCATTGATTTTCAAACCGGACTAGTATCTGTTGAGGCTCGCAATCATCCCAGATTATTGCCTTGCTCCCTGCCCACATTGCAACCGCTGACACCTTTGAAAAATCGATCTCAATGATGGGCCTTGGGCGTTGTTTCATCAACAATTCCAATACCCTTGGATCAGTATTTGAATTGAATGAGTAGCGTGGAGCGAACGAAGCAACGCGCCCCAAGTTCCAAGGCCAATCGGGATCAAACCAGGGCAGTGATTTATCCCCAAGGATGGGAATTTCAGCCGGACTAAAACCGCTCATCGTTCAGACTCCAAAGTATTGAGATGAGGCCGACCACCTGGGGCTCGATGCTTTGGACCATCGCACCCCAGGCAGCCGTACGCAGGGGATCAGCCTGCTACCGATACCTCGATCATACCGCAGTCATGATGAGCCTTGAATATCTCATTTTGCGGATTCTCCAAGGCTCATGGATGCGAACGATCGGGGACGGAAAGACCAAACTTTTTGACCCCTCCCATCATCAGGCATCACCGGCCATCAAGTACCTGAAGAATCCAAGGAATCGACTAACCCCGCGATCCAGTAGCCATTACTTCAGCGATTTGTTTCTTTGCTTTTTCGAGTTGGCGTTTCATGGTTTCTACCTCCTTTTCTAACCTTAGGTAGTCTGCCAAACACTTCTCAAGATCAGTTCCCTGCAACCACGCATTTACAGTTTCTAGTTCAGGTTTGTTGCGAGAGACAAGATCTTTTGTGTCCCCAGTGAGCAATCCGATTCGATGCTTGCAATGCTTACCTGTATCGCCTGCTGGGCATGAGCATCTTACGGTTAGAGACCCATCGCCATTCTTGGTGAACTCAACCAAGTATGGGTCTGGTTGGGAACCTTGGACCTGAAAAAGAATTGAACCCATGAGAATCCTTGCAATCAAAAATCTAAAATGGAAAAATAGGCCGGGACACTTCAACTCAATCTATCTAAACTCTCGATCCACACGACGAACATCTCCAGGGATTAGCAAGCAAATTCACGACAATCCTCAGCCACGCCCAAACGGTTAGGGTAAAAATGATCATGATGAAATCACCCATACCCCAAACCATACCGTTACGTTCGCACTTCGTGGTAGCATTGCAGGTTTGACAAAACTTACGACTTACCTTGAGATTTCCAACAGCCATAGAATCTGCCTAATTTTGGGACGAATTGTTGGGCGCATAAAACCCCCAGCCCCCATGCAATAATTGGGTAACTAACTTTCTTTCGGGAGCCTGCGGTTTGATCCGCCCCGTTCGAGTGGTCACATCGGATAAGGACCCAAGCGAAGGGGGGCTACACCGCCCCCTGCCCCGCGACCCGTCCAGCAAGAAAAAAACTTGTTGCCTCGGGACGATCGAAACCGCATGGAAACCATCGACTCGGACGGGACCCGCTCAGAGCCCCGCCGCTTCGATTGTACCGCATGCCACTCATGCCTCCAACTTCGCATCCTGATCGATCAGAGCCCGAGCCATAGCGATCAACTGGGCTCGTTGTGCATCGGTCATAGCCGACCACAAGCCAACGATTTCGGATGAGTCCGAATCGGCATGGGTCCCGCATTGGACCCCTCGACGATGAGAATCGTGGTTTTCCCTGGTATTCTCTGGAGTAGTTCGAGTCCAATATCGCCCACTTTTTAGAAGCATCAGGAGTCCCTCGGGCTCCCTCATGAGGTCGCTTTTCCCGATGTTGTTCATGGGGATTCTTATCGTCGCGATGCTTGCTGCTTCGCTCTTGACGGATAGTGATGGGTCCCGATTTGGCTCAGCGTAAGTGCGTAAACGTTGGCTAGGTTTAGCTTAGTAAATTGGTGAATAAACAGGTGCTGGGTGAGGGGTTTTTGAACCTCCACACCCGTTGCACTTGCCTACGTCACCGAGGACTACCTCAACCTGCGTTCGGGCGATGTGCTCACCGTGGATGCACCGGAAGCCAAGATCATCACGAACCAATCAGCAAAGACGAGTCGGCATCCCTTGCGCGTTCTGAGCCACTCCGCGCGGGCCTTGGAGATGTCATGAGGAAAAATTGTCGGAGGAGCAAAAGACTTTCAAAACCGTTAAAACCAAGCTCAAAACCGCTTTCCTGAACCCTGCTAGTGAACCAGAAACTTGACATTTACGTCTAACTTGACACATAATTAAACCACCCTCTAAGATATGGCCGACAAAATACCTGATTTCGACCAGAACGGACTGCTGCCAGTTGGCGACTACGAAGTGACGCTGACCGAATTGCGTGCATCGATTCTGGTTCAAGGTCCACGCGATCGAATCAAGTATCCGAACTGGAACGCCAGCTGGCGTCTGTGGTTGGTAGATCATCTGGAAATGATGGTCAACCAGCTGTGGACGGTTGGTGTCAGCGAAATTTACATCGATGGCTCCTTTGTGGAGGACAAAGATCACCCCAATGACATCGACGGCTACTTTGTCTGCGACTTAGGAGAGCTTGCAAGCGGTAGCTTGGTGAGCGCCTTGAATCGTTTGGACCCGCAAAAGGTCTGGACGTGGGATCCTAATTTGCGTCGGCCCTACCTTGGGTATCCAAAAAAACAACTTCCAATGTGGCATGTTTATCGCGTCGAGCTTTATCCGCATTTTCCGGGACTTAATTCCGGGATTTGTGACAAGTTTGGAAACGAGTTGGAATTCCCATCGGCGTTCCGACAGTGTCGCCGCGACTCAACACCCAAAGGAATCGTCAAACTCAAAAGGGAGTTGAAATCATGATTCGTAATGAACAAGAGTATCAGGAAGCGTCCAAGCGATTGGAAGCCGAATGTTTACGGCTAGCAAAGCATCGCGAAGAACTGACAAAGTCTGGCCTGAAGAAGTCGGAACTAAAACGGGTCATGGATCCGTTGATTTCATTCCATGATCAGCTTCGCGAGGAAGTCGAGCACTACGAGAATTTGAAACGGGGCAAATTTCCGAACCTACAAAATCTCAAGGGGCTCGGGGGATTGTTGGTCTCCCTACGCATTGCCCGTGGCATGTCCCAGCGAGAACTTGCGGCGAAACTAGAAGTGCATGAATCTCAAGTCTCCCGCGACGAACGGAACGAGTATCATGGCATCACCGTCGAACGCGCCATCAATATTTTGGACACACTCGGCGTAAAGCTACAAACCAGTGTGGTGGAAGCACCGCTCGGAGTTGAAGCGAGCGAACTTCAAAATACCTAGTCCATCAGTCCAACGCCCATCATGTCGAACTTTCAATTTCTATCCGTAGAATGGGAAGATCTTTACGAAGCGGCGAGCAAAGCCGAATCGAGCGCGATCACGGATCCACGAACCTCTTGCTTCTATGCCCGGCGAACTTTAGAGCTGGCCGTTACTTAGGCATACAAATTCGACCAGTCCCTGTCGACACAGATGGAGCGCGAGTCGGAGGAGTCCAAACGGAAGCCTGGTGGCAGGACGTCACCGTGCCGATATTTCGCCGACTGGCCCCGACGCCCTCTTCACCTCCGAACAAGTCACGCGGATCATACAGTTGCTGGAACGAGGAGTATCGTTGCATACGACCTCAGAGCGATTCGGGATGCTAACTTGACGAAGATGATACAGGGATTAAGGTCAGCAGACGCCAACGGAGCTTAGCGCTTTGTTCTGGCCCACGCGACCACAGGATCCCATCGTGCTCGTGCTCGTAATCGATCGGCTCGATGGCACAGCAGCCTTACGATCCTCGTCACGAGGGATCTAGTTCATCGGCTCATCCCGCAGGCCGTGATTCCGATAATCCTTGGTCCATCGCATTGCAAACTCGCATCGAACCTGCGCATCAACCGAGCCGACATGGTATCATCCCATGATCGCACGAGCACGAGCACGAGCACGAGCACGACAAACAGCCAGAAATCGGCTAAGGATACCTGTTGGCCGGAGGCTGTCCCGCGTTCTTTTACTGTACATCCCGAACTCCCCGCGTGGGAATCCTAGTCCGTGAAGCTAATCAACTCTGCGGCACCTATACCAGCGACACAGTGTCGCAAACTCCAGAGCCCGAATCGGGTAGGCAGATTGAGAAACGCCACCCTTGATAACGTCGGTTGCAGTCCGGCGGATGGGCTCGGATTGCGTATACTGGGCCCATCACCCCACAAAAATCTTGTTCCGCTCGCAAGTGCCTGATATCATCGCGATTTGGGTCGAGGCTAACTTTGAGTGATAGGCTGCGTTGGTGCGGTCTACAGAGTTTAGGCTGATCCGTATAAAAACAAGTTCCCTTACAAAGCGCCAAATGAGTTTGCGTTTCAAAGTAGTTGTCATTACGCTTCTCGTGATCATGTTTGTGGTCGGAGCACTGGCTTCTCCTTGGTTGATTTACTACTACCGCGAATCGCAATTCAATTCAGCTCGCAATCTGGTCGAATCCAATGGTGGAGGCCTGTCGTTTGGTATGGTTGACGGTGAATACGAGCTCTATCTTTCTAACGCGACAGATCAAACTATTGATCAATTGTTACCATCACTCCTGAACTTACCAACGGGCTTCACATTTATAGGTCCTGGTGAGGATCGCGAGTTCTGGTTGACCGTAAATGATGCCTCAATATCTGATAGTGGACTCGCGAAACTCTGCGAACTGCACCTGTGTCACATTTGCTTGCAGAATTGTCAAAACCTAACGGATGCTTCGGCGATTCAACTCTCAAAATTGGCTCACACATATGTCTCGATTGGCGAAGGGGTACCTTTTTCCGATGACGCTATTAGACGCTTACAGTTCTCCTTGAAATACCGGTGCGACGTTTACCCCAGGCGGGCGGAATAAGCCAGGGAAATCGGGTAAGCCTGCCCGTTTCCGGGCACCCTCCCCACACCACCTAGCATGCGGCTCCGGACGCGTTGGTTCAACGCACAGGAGTGAGGCGGCGGTTCCACGAAGATGAGCAAGTTCGTTGGCCCTTCTGCAGATACCTTCACCTCGTGCCAGTATCTTTGAAGTGGTCATTTGGTATACTGATCCCCCAGAAATACCTATCTTGCACAGGGGACTTAAACCCCACAAACTAATGCTTACGACGGGCGTAACCAAAAAAATCCACCCGAGTTGCCGATCGGGCGTTTTCTTAAATCGAAGTCTCTTGGCGGCAACCGGGTGATTTTTATTGTTATCGGGGAAAGACATAGCCCTACGAGCCTTGATGGAACCACCAAATCGGACACGCACGACATCGTTGAGTGATGATGAGCTCTTGATCTTCGATGCGATTTTTGATTGTTTCCAAGACGCAACCAACCTCACATCGTTCGCTTATCCATATCAACTCAACCTGCCCTACACTCACTCGTTAGACGACAAAGCACTTGCGGAGTTTCTTGCTGCTGCTTCGGCCTCGGGTCTTGTTTGGCGTAAAACGGACATCCACTCGGGCAAATCGTACGAGTACTTTTCGCTCTCGACGGAAGGTGGTGCATTGTGGGAACAAGAGCGCCTACCGAACTGGGAGCGTTATGTAACGACTTCACAGCGTGAATTGGGTTTGTTTCCAACGGGTTCGCAGCGTATCTGTGGGGCAAACGAATCAATATGTCGTCAATTCGCGGGTGCACTATTTGGGGCTGGATTGGTCACTCCCGGTGGACCGATTCGTACGAGAACGGTATGCCACGTCCGACTAGTTCCGTGGCGAGATTTTGGACGAGTGTGCTTGTTACGATTTCCGACAAAAGATAGCGTTCATGATCCGCTACGCTATACTGATTGGGACGTTTACAACTCGTCGCGTGGCGGTTGGCGATCACTTCTAGAGATTCAACACTACCCAAAAATACCCGATAACAAAACCATGCACACGAAGCCCTCGATCGGCCGTTTTGACTCGCGTTGAGTCAACTGCGCACTCGATGAATTTAGGCGTTCGTCTTTCTGAGACCGGAGGTAGACGCAATCGATGCAAGATCTTGATTGGAAACCGATCCTGATTGTTTCGGGCCTCATCTCGGCAGTCCATCTTGCCATGCTCGTTCTGTACCCTTTCCCGTCGGTTTTCTTATTTCCATTGGTTCTGACCATACTTTTAGTCGTCGTGCTTACTGGCATTTTTGTCTTTTCAATCTACGCATCGATATTTGGCAAGAACGGCGATGGAAAGCTTTTGCTGCCGGAAAATCGTTCCTTAGATGGAATGATTCACTTCTGGACGTCGTCATTCGTTTGCCTCCTGACGATTGGATTTCCCTACGTCTGCTTCGTTATTTGGTATACTTCGACGCACAAGTGGTGAGGATCGCAATTGCTATCTTCGATTTCAGATCACAAATCCAACAACAAAAACAAGACGAAATCGGGTAAGGATGCCCGTTTCCGGGCACCCTCCCCACACCACCTAGCATGCGGGTCCGCACTAGGCGGTTCCACGAAGATGAGCAAGTTCGTT
>JAGWZB010000134.1 GCA_018969045.1 Planctomycetota bacterium
TGGCCAGAGTAAACATTTGCCAACCTTTCTCGCTTAGATAAGGGCCGTAAATGCTTCTTGGAACGCCCTTACGAGGTGAACTCCCATACCTATCTCTGAGTGCTTGATAGATATCTCGATAAGCCAAACCGGTGGCGATGGCGATCGAGCGGGTGACGCAGTCTCCGGTCATTCCAACGAATCCATAGATCGAGCGACCACCGTCGTCCCACTTAAACTCACCTATACAGGGCATCCTTCAACTCCTTGTCCTCAGATAACCAACGATTGGTTTTAGGCGAATATTATGGATGGCCAAAGGCAATTCTGACAAGCGATTTTTGGCCAGCTGTAGAAACTTAGGTAGAACTAAGATCTGCAGTGATTTGCGAATCACCTGACGGATAAACAACGCTCGATCGAGGCGTTGCCAAGATCCAAGAGACGGCTGGGGCATAGTTTTTCATACCGGTCACCCTGGCACCCAGTGGCGATGATAGTTGTAATTCGCTATTGCCATTTCGAAGTGTAGAACGGAGCAATTGGGTTAATAGCATCCATACAATCAGCTGCTCTTGGTCTGGATGCACCCGAGCTTCCATCCAGAACACATTGCGTGCATTCCCATAATCCACGAATATCGCACCGGCAATCGGGTTTTCCTTCCAATACAAATTGCTAACGCCCAACCGACCAACCTTAGAAAGACAATCCGCGGTGCCAGGAGCAAATCGGTAGTCCAGGATCCTCTGAGCCATAGGAATCGAGCCAAAGCGTTGCTTAAACTCCGGTGCATCGTTCTTGAGCATCCCACGAATCGCAAATACACGCTTCACAACGCTTTGTCTGTCGTCGTCATCATAAGCTTCCGTGTACTCGAATAATCCACTGCCGTAAGCTTTGCGCACCGTCCCTATCGTTCGTCGAGTCGCTAACGGCCAAATGGGCTCTCCATCGGGTCCCAAGCTCACGCGGAAGACGTAACGGCTAGCCGAGCAAGCCTGACGGTGTGCAATCCAGGGTGATTGCAAAACTAAACTCTCGATCAACGACTGGATCCCAACATCACTATTGGAAACCCCATGAAACAAAATCCGACCAAGTCGACCAATCCACTCCTTGGCAAGGTACTCTCCAAAAGCCGCGCCTACGCGAATCTGATCATCGCCCGTTGCCAGTATCCCCTTGCAGTCCCCAAAACAGCCTTCAGAGCCCAGGAAAGATATTTCTCGACCCTCTTGTCCCTCTTGCATGATGGCAGGCAGAATGCCGATGAGTTTCTTCCCTGCCCTTGCAGTTAATACCAACAAATCCCTCTGAGACTCTGGAACTTCACTGAGCCAGCCGAGCATCCACGGAAACGTTCGGTCCCAAGTACCACCTAAGGGCTTGAAAAAACCCGGAGTCTCTCCACACAATCGATTCCACTCGTGCCCAAGCGAAAGCAGATTTTTGGAATCGGCAACATGGTCAACTGTAATTCTTCGCTTCATTTCGGGCACGGTTTACGAGTTCGCCACCACTTGAAAGCACACCGCTCGCAAGTTCGATACAATAATCATAGGTTTCGTAATAGGCAAGCAGACCCCGTGCCATCCAAGTTACCAAGTTGGCTAGCTAACCGGTCGCTACTTTCCCTGCAATCCGCATATCCACCCAAACCGACAGATCAAGATGAAGCCTCTATTAATCGATGTAATTAAAGCCGCTAGGGTTTTCCTTATCCTTCATGGTTGGATTTGCGTTTTGGCGATCGAGGCGTTCAGTCAGTCGGCCCCCTACGATGTTTTTCCAGAGGCAAATCCACCGTACTTCCGGGTGCGGATCGAGCCTTCGAACAACACTGGCGAGCTGATCTACGGAGCCAATTTCACCATTTGGATACCTCCCAACGTTCAGATTCTCAGAGGAATTCTGGTTCATCAGCATGGGTGTGGAGAAGGATCATGCAAATCTGGACTTACTGGTGCTTATGATTTGCATTGGCAAGCTCTCGCGTCAGCCCATCAATGCGCCCTGTTATCCCCGGCCTACGAACAACCGGAGAAAGCAGACTGTCAAATGTGGTGCGATCCAAGAAAGGGATCCGCTCGAGCGTTCATGCAAGCGATCGAATCGCTTGCGGTAAAGTCCAATCATCCTGAGCTGCCTCAGCTGCCTTGGGCCTTATGGGGACACAGCGGTGGGGGGCATTGGTGCGGTGGCATGGCGCTGCTTTACCCTCACCGCACCGTCGCTGCTTGGCTAAGATCTGGAGTCTTGCTCGTTGAACCGGTGGCTTCCAAAGGCAATATTCAGAACTATTCAATAAACGATGCTCTGCTCGATGTACCACTGATGTGCAACGTAGGAACCAAAGAGGGTGTGACAGTTCAAGATGACCGATTCTCAGGAGTCTGGCCTGCAAATCTGGAGTTCTTCACCAACCTGCGCTCCAGAGGTGCCTTGATCGCTACCGCCGTGGACCCTCTGACCAGTCACGAATGCGGAAACCAAAGATACATGGCTATCGCGTGGCTCGATGAGTGCCTTAAACAACGATTACCAGACAAACCCGGCCAACCGCTCAAGCCCATGAATGCCAACCAAGCTTGGCTCGTCGCACACGGTAGCGATACGCCCGTTTCTTCAGAGCCCAATCAAGCCTCATCCGATACACTCAAATGGTCTTGGCTTCCTAACCAGCGAATTGCGAAACTCTGGACGATTTACAGCAAAGACACCAATCTACCCGATGACACGCCGCCTCCAGCACCTACAAGCGCCGGGCTTGAGGGTGATGCCATCACATGGGAATGCCAAGCGGATGTAGAAAGTGGCTTGGCCTACTTTGTCATTGAGAAAGACGGCACGGAGATTGGTCGCGTTCCAGAAAAAAGCAATAATCCATTCGGTCGACCAGTCTTCCAAGGGCTCCAATATAGCGATACGCCTGGACAACCCCTGGCCCAAATGCGATTCATCTACTCAGCTTCCGCCGATCAAAAAGCCGGCAACTCTACCGCAGGCCTTTCGGTTCGAAGTGTCAATACAGTGGGCCGTTCCTCGTCGAAAACCGCAGTCACCATTCCTTAGTTCGATTCCGGCAAAAGCTCTTCGATATGCTTGACTAACATCTCTCTCTCTTGGCTATCAAGCCACACGTATGAGCCAACCAAATCGCCTTGTGCATTGACCAAACAGAAACGGTCTGGATGCCCACGCTTCTCAACCCCGGGCAAAAAAAACATCTCGGTTCCGACCTTGATGATCTTTTCTAGATCACCCGTAAGAAACAGCCATTGTTGGGAGTCAGCATTGAAACTATCGGCGTAAGCTCTCAAGGCTTCGGGAGTGTCATTCTCCGGATCGACTGAAATGCTGACGAACCGAACGGGCTTACCCTTGAACTTCGATTGCAATAGCCTCATCTCTCCACTTTGGCGTTTGCAAGTCCCCGGACATGTCGAAAAGAAAAAACAGGCTACGTAAGGTTGCCCCAGCAGATCCTCAGATCGAACAGTCTCTCCGCTCCGCTCCGTAAGCTCAAATGCTCGCGTCCAATTTGGCTCAAGCTTGGACGCCTGTCGCAATTCCGCAAGCTGCTTGCGATTCCCCGGATCCCGAACCGCTTGAGGTTCCTCGTCTTGCTCATCGCTGGATTCCATAGACTCAATCTCAAGTCGACCAGCCCCGGGCGTCTCGCCTTGCTTGGTAGCCATCGAACGACCAATCTTATGCCTAAGCATCGCTCCAGTAGTTCCAATCACCACACCGAGCATTATCATCAGCAACTGAAATACACGCCGATTCATTTTATGAAACCCCGCTTATTGAAGCTCACCCTTTTGCCGTCGATGCATCAGCAACGTTGCAAGAAGAGCCATCACCAACGCAAATCCCGCACTGACCCACCAACACGATTGCATCGTAGGGACCCAGTCAATTCTACCCCCCGGATTCTCAGCAACTGACGAACCGGCACCTGTACTTAAGTGCCTTATCCCCGCCACGATATAGCTCATTGGATTCCACTGCATGCATGCTTGTAGGATACGTTGCCCAGTTGGCATTCCATCGCTAGCGGCAGGAATCGGAAAGAATGCTCCACTGAGCATCCACATCGGTAACATGATCAAATTCATCGCTGCATGATAGCCCTGTGTGCTCTCCATAGGCCAAGCAAAACAGACTCCCATGGCCGTCAATGCCAGGGCACACACCATTAGAAACACTCCCAAAGTCAGTAAGTTGCCACTTAAGGGAACCATCCCGATCCCTACAGAAAGCAACAGAAAGAAAGCAGCCTGAGCCCACGCAATGGCCGCACCACCAAGCGACTTTCCGGCAGCAATCCCCCATCGCCTCGCTGGCGATACCATTACACCCTGTAAAAAGCCCTCCCGCCGATCCTCAATGATCGAAATCGTTGAAAATATCGCAGTAAATAGCAAAATCA
Source organism: Planctomycetota bacterium (assembly GCA_018969045.1). Classification (GTDB taxonomy): domain Bacteria; phylum Planctomycetota; class Planctomycetia; order Pirellulales; family Pirellulaceae; genus JBKCUI01. Next base: position 4,418 of record JAGWZB010000134.1, read on the forward strand.
AAGCGGCTGTTCCAGGGATGTAAAATCCCATAAAGCTCTCATCCGATGCCCCTGCCTGGAATGCTCCATGAAAACCGGTCCCAAACAAGATCCAAAACAAAATCGGCTGCCCCAAGGCTGCGATCACTCGAAATGGTTGCCTGAAAAACCGGATCCACTCACGCTTGGCTAGCATCCAGGAAGTCTGAACCGTCACATCTATCGAACTTGCCAACTTACCACCCTCTGTTCCTTACCCCTTACCCCTTACCCCTCAACGCGATTCCGCAGCCCCATTTTTCTGCCCTACCATTTTTCTGCCGACTCTTTTTTAATGTCGACATCCCACTTCCATCCACCCGGCGGGCTAGACCGCATCACCAGAAGGAACTGGTACCGGTTTTGATCCTGGCTATTTCGTCGCGAAGCCCCTGAAGACCACGTTTAAGCAACCCCGCAACCGCCATTTCTGTCTTGCTCATCCTGTCAGCTATCTGCTTCAAACTTTGCCCTTCCAGATACCTCATGCGAATCGCCTCAGCTTGGGTCTGTGGCAAATGTTCAATACAGGCGGCAAGCATCGCAGCGGCTTCGTTTCTCATCAGCCGCTGGCTTGGCGATGAAGCCCCCGAAGGGATCAATTGTTCAAACTGCATGGGACTCGAACCGGAAACTCCCACCGGATTGATCGAAACTTCCAGCCTTGCAGAACGCTTTTGCGTTTGCAGATGCTCTTGGTGAGCCGATGCGATATTGTTGCGCAAGATATGTCTTAGCCAAGACAAAAAGGACTCGATAGTATCCCCTCGGAAAGAATCAAAGTCTCGTGAAGCTTCCAAATACGTCGCTTGCACCAAATCGTTGTGGTCCATCCGCCCTTTTAGTCGATCATCGAGCAATCGTTGAGCAATCACATTCAGATAGGGCCGAAAGCGATCCAGTAACTCCCCTTTGGCCTGTGAGTCGCCATCTTTAGCAGCAGATAACTTTGCTTGACTATCGAACACACAAGGCCCAAAGGAAATTGAATTTTGAACGGTAAAACGGAGTTATTGAGTCGAGACGACTTTCGTCTCCAATGGAAGAGCCGGAACACTGGCAATCGACAGGACATAATTGACCAAATGCCAAATGTCCTCTTCCAGCAAGCCTGGTTCCTCGCGGGATTGCACCACCGCCGCCGCAGGCATCGGAGAACCCGGGATCCCATACCGAATACGTCGATAGAGGTCCTCGGGTGTCCTCCCCCCTCGAAAATGACCTTCCAAGATGTTCCGTGGCTTGAGCGGTTGAGGCTTCATACCTCCTCTGGCCATCAGTGGCAAAAGAGCATCTAAATCTGTCGGAAGCAGTCCTACTTTCGAAGTCCAATCTTTGGTCCAGTCATCGTAGTCGGGCAATTGATTCCCCTTGCCATCTGCATCGGCTCCATGGCACTTGGCACAGGATGCAACTTCACTCGCAAAAAGGGCCTTGCCCTTTTCGATCGAAGCGAGCAACTCCGCTCGGTTTTCTTGTGTCTCAGATCCTACTATCGGAAAATCAGGTCTTGGGAATTCCTCAACCGCATCGATCGATTGAACCCATCGATCTGCGATCTGAGTCAAAGCATCCGAGGCGTTGGACAGTTGCCCTTCCAGTGCCGATTTCCCTGCTTGAGGGTCATACAAACGCTCACCTTCAAGCTCCGTTGCGGACAATTGAATCAAACGTCGCTCGAATTCGCCGCGTATGCTCAGAAAAACAACATAGTCGACCAATGCTTTGATCTCCTGATCGCTAAGCTTGTTGAAGATGGGCATCTGAGAACCCGATAATCCAACGCGAAGCGTCTTTTCAATATCCTCTTTGAGTGGTCTGGCACTTCGAGGCGAAGATTTGAATTTGAAAACACCCATCCGAAAATCGCGTGGATAAGGGTCCTGACTTGCCGCCACGTTTCCACGGCCCTGACCGCTTAAGCCATGGCACGAAACGCATTGCTGTACGTAAATGCCTGGAGCATCTGAAGTTCCTACGGCTAGCTTGAGATTCGATTCAGAGATCAGATCGGCGTAATCTCCATCCTTAAGAACCTCAGGGATCTTTGGGTTCTCTAACGTCCCGAACCACTCTGCGATTAAGCCTCTACTGTCTTGCAACGAGGGATCTAGCTCTCCTTCGTCTTTGCTCAAACCGATCTCCGTAGCCTTAGCAAACAGGAAATTAGGCTCGAACTGGTTAGCTACCGGTGACTGCTCTCGGCAACCGGTGCTAACCAGCGACAAAAGACCAAAAGAAACGAACCCTACGAGTCGGCCGAATCGACTTGCATGATTGGTCAAACGTTTTCTTAGCATTCTCTTCAAGTTGGTACGGGAAACAAAACAGTAAAGGCCGTTTTAAGGTTGGCTACTTCAATTCGCGGATTTCGATGTTTCGCCATCGAACATCAAATGGACCTTGATCGGCCCCGATCCCATGGACCTGCAAACCAATAAAGCCTGAATCATGAGATAGCGGATCGGTGATGTCTTCGACCAACTTTCCATTGATCCAAGTTTGGATACGCTTGCCCTTGGCGCGAATATGGTACTGATTCCAATCCTCGTTTTTCAGATACGAATGAGGAGGCTGAGTTGGCGAAATCCAGTTCCGACCGGTCGCCTCCCCGTAGATATACCCGGACTCTCCAGGAGAAGCCTCGATCTCGACCTGAGGTCCATGCACTCTGCCATTGTCCTTGTCAGCAAGACTCTTGGAACGGATCTGCACTCCAGAATTCAGAGAGTTATGAACTTTCACCTCGAACTTCAGTTCAAAATCCGAGTAGTCCTTGGTCGTGCATAGGAACGAATTTGTACTGTTCTTGGAAGTCGTACCGTGAATGGAATCGCCATCGATTCGATACACCGCCCATCCGTTCCTCTGTTGCCAACCGTCGAGGCTCTTGCCATTGAACAAGGAACTCCAACCATCACCAGAGGGTACGGAAAGCCCATTGGGATTCTCGTTCCTAACCACAACTTCCTTCTTGGTTGCATCCTGGGCCAGTGCCAACTGCGACAGGCCTACATCGACGATCGACCAGCCGACCGCCACCGCCAAACACACCAATAGCCGATTGCATTCGATTTTCATAATTTTCTTTGTCGTTGAAATAGGTTCAAGGGAGAGGGAAGGGTGGTCAATTCCAGGGCACTACCAGCTTGTTTGCTTCCACCCGCAATTTCCCTTGCCATTTTATCCGGTTTCTGGATATTCTGCTACGCAAACAGTACAACAACGTTCGGTAGACTCCAATTTTGAAGCATTTTCAGGCATTTCAATTTCATGACGCTTCCCCTATCTAGCTTTGGACAGTTTCCCAGCACCCGTCTGCGAAGAACCCGTCGATGGGACTGGATTCGTGAAATGGTGCAGGAAAACCAACTCTCTGCAAAGAACTTGATTTGGCCGATCTTCGTCATCGAAGGCCAGGGCAAAACCGAGCCAATCGCAACCATGCCGGGCGTCGAGAGAATGAGCATCGACTTGGCCGTCGAAGCGGCTCAGCAAGCTGCCCAGTTAGGGATCGGTGCCGTGGCAATTTTCCCCGTTACTCCTGCTTCTAAAAAATCCAATCGGGGTGACGAAGCCCTGAACCCTGAAAACCTTATCTGTAAAGCAACGCATGCCATCCGCTCGAGTTGCAAAGATTCCATCGGCATCGTCTGCGATGTAGCCCTTGACCCTTATACCTCTCACGGTCACGATGGCATTTTGGTCGATGACTACATCGTCAACGATCAAACCATTGAAATTCTCTGCAAGCAAGCTGTCTTACAAGCCCAAGCTGGGGCGAGCGTTATTGCCCCCTCCGACATGATGGATGGTCGAATTGGCGCTATACGCACAGCCCTGGATCAAGCTGGCTTTGATCATGTAATCCTCATGAGTTATGCTGCAAAGTACGCATCCGCCTTCTACGGTCCATTCCGTGACGCAGTTGGATCTGCGAAGAATCTTGGAGGTGCCTCCAAAAAAACCTACCAGATGAATCCTGCCAATAGCGACGAAGCGATTCGCGAAGTCGCGTTGGATATCCAAGAGGGTGCCGACATCGTCATGGTCAAACCCGGAATGCCCTATCTGGACATCGTCCGCAGACTACACGACTCGTTCTCGATCCCGATTGCTGTCTACCAAGTGTCCGGCGAGTATGCAATGATCCAATTGGCAGCCCAAGCCTCTGCGATCCATGAACAAGCCTGCGTGATGGAAAGCATGCTCGCCTTTCGACGCGCTGGTGCTGACGCCATCCTGACTTACTTTGCTCCACGCGTTGCTCAATGGCTTCATTAAGCACAGCAGCCCACGGGCTATTGTTAGCCCAATATGAAATCCAACGTCAACGGCCAGCACCTAACAACTCGACGACGCGCTGATCTATCTTTTCAATCGGTTCACAGTTGTCGATCCCATCTGGATCCCCGCTGAATGTGTATCGCAACGTTCCTTGGCGATCGTACAAACGATAAAAAGGGATGTCTCCCCGAAGATCAAACGCCTCAAGAAACTCAGATCCTGCTCCATACTCTGGCAACAGATTATCAATATCCGCCTTCTGCCGCTCAAGAAAAGCAAGCACAGAGTCCTTCTCTTTTGGCTCATTCATGCTTACCGTCACAACAGCAAGTCCATCTTCGCGATGCTTGCGACTCAGTTCGATCGAATGCGGGAACTGCTTCACACAAGGACCACACCAAGTCGCCCAAAAGTCAACCAAAACTACCTTGCCTTGATGATTCCGAAGAATGCTTGCCAACGTTTTTTGATCCCCTTGGACAAGCGTTACCGGGTTTGGCGACGAAGTGCTTGCCTGCGCAGCAGGAACGGGAACAGTGGATTTGGATTTGAACACATCACAACCCAAAACCATCCAAACCAGCACCATCAAAGTCAGCGAAACACTGCTCGCTGACTTAAGCCCGTGTCTCATCCGTTTTTAACCCTTGTTAGGCCGAATTCCGCACCCAAACGGACGTGTCGACTTGACCTCAGGTTGCTTGCCCTCCATGAGCGCCTTGACTGCGTTCTCCACGTGCGCTTTGGTAGGACCGTCTTGCTTGTCATCGAAGGAACCTTGATAAGCCAACTTGCCTTCACCGTCGAGCACAAAAATATGCGGGGTAACACGCGCTCCGAACGCACGGGCTGAGTCTCCAGATTGATCGTATGCGTAAGGGTAATTGATCCCCTTTTCTTCAACCCGCTGCTTCATCGCTTGGAGATCCTCCGACGAATTGACGTTGATCGCAATGAATTTCACATCCTTTCCAGCATACTTCTTTTGGAAATCAATGAAGCGGTCCTCGTAAGCGATCGCCACGGGACAACGGTTGCATGTGAATGCAATCACAGTCGCCTTGGCTCCCTTGGCCTGTGCCAAAGAAATCTCCTTGCCGTCAACTCCCTTGGCCTTGAAATCAGGTGCCTTGGCCCCGATTTCCAAATCGGCTGCATGGCAATTGCTCAAAGCATCAGTGGCAACGAAGCCCCCAAGCAGCGTCACGGTCGATAACAGACCCAAGCAAAATCTACGATTCATAAAAGCTCAACCTTTCTCGCAACATTGCGAACCAAAAACCAGCGTGTTATCGCTTCATTTAAAAAGACTTATGTGCAGACTGCACCCATGCAAATCGATCGATCCTCGATATTTTAACCGAAACGGCACGTGGCAACCAAGGGGGCTTGCCTGTCCTACACCCAGCAGAAAATGCTAGAATCATTGGATGCCAAAGAAAAACAACCAATCAGAGTTCTCCCAACCGCTGCTCTTCGATACCGAAGCCCCCGTTGATGCCCCAGCCACAGATCAGACCCAACTGGAAACCTCTTCGGTTGCGACAGCCAACTCGATCTTGCCCATCGAGTCGCAACTCTCGCCTGATGTTGGCCAAAAAGATCTCGTCATCGTTGTCGATTCGCACTCACTGATTTACCAAGTTTTTCATGCACTACCTCCGATGACCAGCCCTCATGGAGTCGAGGTCGGTGCGGTCCACGGATTCCTGCGCGATATCGCCACAATCCTCCAGCAGTACCATCCGACTTACCTCATCTGCGCTTTCGATGCTTCGGAAGACACGTTCAGAAACCAACTTTACCCGGCCTACAAAGCCCACCGCGAAGAGATGCCCGAAGCCCTCCGAGGCCAACTCGGTATCATCCAGCAAGCCCTCGAGTGTCTTGGCATACCAATCCTCTCGACCCCAGGGTTCGAAGCCGACGATATTCTCGCGACGATCGCCCATCGAGCCGACCGACAAGGGGCTCGCGTCTTCTTGGTTACCAGCGACAAAGATTGTAGGCAACTAATCACTCCCAATGTCTCAATGCTGAACCTTCGCAAAAACGAATTGTTTACCGCCAAGGAACTGATGGATGTCTGGGCAATCAAGCCCGAGCAAGTTGTCGATTTCCAATCGCTCGTGGGCGATTCCACCGACAACGTCCCTGGAGTCCACTCGATCGGCCCTAAAGCCGCCCAGCAACTGTTGCAGCAATTCGGGTCGCTCGATGCGATCTATGCGGACATCGGCAAGGTGCAAGGGGATAAAAAGCGTGAAAAATTGCTTGAACACAAGAAAGAGGCCTACCTCAGCAGGGACCTTGTTAGGCTCCGACTCGATACTCCTATCCCCGACGGTTGGGATTCACTCAAGCGACAGCCACCCAAGATCAACGACTTAGAAAACCTATTTCGCGAATTAGGCTTCCGGCGACTCGCCGAAACATTGATCCATGCTTCGTCCACACACGCAGAGAATGCTCTGGGTCCGGATCGAATTCATGAACCAGAATCCCAAGGCGTCGATTCCAAGAAGCCATCGGTGCTTCTTTCCAAAGAGCATTATCAAACCATCACCGATTTAGACCAACTCCAGCAACTGTTGCTTGATATTCAACGCGCTAATGTGGTAGCCATCGACACCGAAACGACTTCTACCAAACCGCATCAGACCCAACTGGTCGGGATCAGCATCTGCTGGGCACCGGGCCATGCTGCCTACATCCCGATACTTAGCCCCAACACCTCCTCGCACATGAGCCTTCAGCAAGTTGCCGAGAAGCTAGCGCCAGTTCTTGGCGATCCAGACATCCAGTGGATCGGCCAGCATGTGAAATTCGACGCGATCGTGCTTGCCGCTCATGAAATGCC
>JAGWZB010000568.1 GCA_018969045.1 Planctomycetota bacterium
GATAACGATGGATCCGTCGTCGCTTCGTCCGCACAGACCGTCGTACGGGCACTGCGTCCAAAGGTGTTCAAGAAGTAGTTGCTCGTCGCACCATCTGCGATTTGGACTGCGCGAGCACCTAAGGGCAAGCCACGAAACTTGTCTTTGGTCGTGGTCACTTGAGAGATACAATCGAGCATGTTTTCAGCAGGGATACGGCGTACGGTTGCGTGCGAGTAATTCCGCAAATCATCCTCGTTGCCAGCAACCGGGACCGTTGTGCGTTGATACGTTTGCGAGTTGCAAATGTCTCTGACAAGCTGCTTGATGTCGTACTTGTACTCAATGAGTTTCGCTGCCAATGCATCCAATAGTTCTGGGTTGCTAGCTGGGTTGCTGGCCCGGAAATCATCCACGGGATTGACGATGCCAACACCGGTAAAGTGGGCCCAAATTCGGTTGGCCACACTCTTGGAGAAGAACGGGTTTTCATTGCTGGTCATCCAGTCGGCAAGCACCACACGTCGATCCTTGCCATCGGTAGCCGCAGGGCCTCCACCAAGGAATCTTGGTTTAACGACCGCTCCACCCACAGGATGATTCACTTCGCCTCCACCGCCGTTGAATACGAGGATTTGACGGTAGTCTTCGCTCTGCTTGCGGCCGACTTGGGAAAAGAACGCAGCAAATCCGTAGTAGTCGTCCATCGTCCATCGATCGAACGGGTGGTTGTGGCACTGGGCGCACTGGGTTCGAATCCCCATGAAGACCTGGGCCACGTTCTCGGACATCTTCAGCCGATCCTGTTCGACCTGATAAAAGTTGGTCGCGGGGCTTTGGAAAGTCCCACCGGTTGCCGTGAGCAACTCTCGAACAATCTTATCTAGTGGAGTGTTTGAAGCGATCTGGTTGATGAGCCAATTGTAATAAAGATAAGCCGCCTTGTAGCTGACTTGATTATTGCTCTTGATCATGAGCAAGTCAGCCCATTTCATCGCCCATATTTCGCTGAACTCTTTACGGCTTAAAAGGGTCTCGATCAGGGCTGCTCGCTTGTTGGGATCGGTGCTTGCGACAAAGTTTGTTGTTTCTTCCTCCGTCGGTAGCAATCCGGTGATATCGACGGTCGCTCTTCGGACAAACTCGTCGTCGCTGCAAAGACCGCTAGCGGGTAAACGAAGTTTAAGGAGCTTCGCGTCCACTAGAGCATCGATGTAATTGCCTTGACTTGGTTTGAATTCGTATTGCATGCCTGCTGGCAATGCGAGCACTTGGGTGCCGACGGTGTGGGTGTCAAAACGAGCCATAACAAATGCTTCACCTCGAACGCCACTAGTTACAGTGCCGTCTGCATCCACCGCTCCGGTACGCTCGTTGTTGGTGGTAAAGCCCGCAAGATCCCAAACATCTCTCTGAGTGCCGTCGGCATACGTAGCGACAGCGACCATACGCTGCTTGGCTCCTTCGCCTTCCAGTACCGCTTGATTCGGGTACAAATCGACTTTGGTGACCGCAGGGGGCCTTGCAGCATCGGCAGGCGCACCAGCCTGAAGCCACGCCAAAATCGTTTGGTAATGTTTGCTGCCTGGCTCGACCTTCTTACCCCCGGAATGCTGAACCGAACCTGTGGCTTTGAGCAACAGCAAGCTCTGATCGGGCACCGCCAAATTGATGCGGCGTATTCCGATCTCTCGAGTGATTCGCTGGTAATCCCCCAACGGGTCAAAACCAAAAAGACTCAGTCGAAAACCGTCTTTGCCTCGCGCCGCACCGTGGCATGATCCGGTGTTGCAACCGACCTTGGTAAAGATAGGAAGCACATCCCGTTCGAATCCTACGGTCCTTGGGG
>JAGWZB010000569.1 GCA_018969045.1 Planctomycetota bacterium
TCGACCCCTACGTTCGGTGCACTTGGGAAATTGACGGTAAAGCGATAACGCTCCATCCAAAACTTAGGCACAGCGCCAAAAAAAGCGATCAGCAGTACGCCGATAATCGCCGAAGCTAGCACTAGAACCCCAACGCCGAAACGGTATCCGTTGTCGTCCATGACTATTACTGGGCCTCCCTTCTTGCAATCGTATCATGCAATCGAGGTGTCTCATCCACATGAGATTTGCTAGAGCTCGATAGCAACTCCATCAGTCGCTCTCCTGCTTCTCCTCGAACAAACTGCCGAACCCGACGATCCTTGGATTGCTCAAGGGCTTCAGGTGGGCCATCATACAAAATCTGAGACTCACCAGGTACCAGTCGACTATATGGGTAAAGCATCACCACCCGGTCGGCGATTTTGCATGCCGAATGCATGTCGTGCGTCACCACAATGCTCGTGACCGAATACCGCCTCTGGGTGCGCAAGATCAACTCGTTAATCACATCGCTCATGATCGGATCCAATCCCGTCGTCGGCTCGTCATACAATAACAACTCAGGTTGCAAAATCAGCGCTCTGGCCAACCCCACACGCTTTCGCATCCCACCGGATAACTGCGATGGCCGCTTGCTAAGCACATTGCTTGGCAAACCTACCTCCATGAGCCTCTGCTCGATCAATCCCTGGGCCGTCATCCCCGAAGGTACTCCATGCTGGTTGAGCGGAAACGCTATGTTCTGTTGAATGCTCATGCTGTCAAATAAGGCAGCATTCTGAAAAACAAATCCAAATCGCTTCCTCAAATCCGTCAGTTCGCGATCCGACAATGTCTTGATGTCACAGCCATCAAACAAGACACTTCCCGAGGATGCTGGCAAAAGCCCTACCAAAGACTTCAGCAACATCGTCTTGCCACATCCGCTCTCGCCGATGATCGCTACTGTTTGTCCACGACCTATCGACAAACTGATATCGCTCAGTACCGTCTGGCGTCCAAAGCGGATGCTCAAACCCCGAGTCTCGATGATCGGAGTATCGCTGCGCTGACCCTGGGATATCACCGTTGTAACCACTGCGGTACCTTCCGTTGCTCTTTCTCTAGTTAGCGTGTCTCTCGTTACCGTGCCTTATGGGGGATCATCAAAGTAGCTTCGATCCGCTGGTTGGCCACAACGCATAGTAGATGCCATCGAGCAACATGTTCAACACGATGTCGACTGCAAGAATCATCACAAAACTCTGGACAAAAGCTGCGGTGGCTGCTTTCCCAACCCCCTCGGCTCCTGCTTGACAATGAAACCCACGATAACAACTAACGATCGCGATGATGGCCCCAAAAAATACGCTTTTGAATATACCTGTGAAGAAATCAAATCCCCCCACAAAATCCCGGCTGTTCTTCAAATACTGCGCATGGTCGATCCCAAAGACAATCACACTAAAAAAATATCCCCCTACAATCCCCATGAAATCCGCCATGATCGTCAACGCAGGAATCAACAAAACACATGCCAAAAATCGCGGAACAACCAAGTAGTGGATCGGATTGGCACCCATCGCAACCAAAGCATCGATCTGCTCGGTCACTCGCATCGTTCCAATCACTGCCGCCATGGCGCTTCCTACCCGACCCGCTAACATCGTCGCCGCAAGAACTGGGCCAAGTTCCCGTACCAGCGACATCGTAATGACCGCACCAAGTTTGGATTCCAACCCCATCGTCTTGAATTGATGGTAACTCTGTAACGCCAACACCATGCCAATGAATGTCCCAGTCAATGCCACCACCGGCAGACTCAGCACCCCAACCGAATAGAAATTCG
>JAGWZB010000135.1 GCA_018969045.1 Planctomycetota bacterium
CTTGCTGGCAAGTATCAAAAGAAGGGTGCTTCGGGTCTGAAGGTCGACATCACCTCTTCGACCAAAGAGCTACCACCATTCCAACTAACGAAGTAGCTCTGGTTGATTTCGCGAAATGAAAGAATTGAAACGACCGCAAATGACTTGCTCGTGGTCGTTGGCATGTGTGCTTCCTTGGTTAGGTACTTCATCGACCTAGCCTACCCTGAATTCCGTTTTTCAACCTCCGGTGATCTGTTATGAAACGATTGTTTGCTTGGACCCTGATGGCTGTCGTGGGATTTGGTTTGTGTAATCCATTAGCGCAGGCCGAACCCCCAGCGGGCAGCAAGTTGACTCCGTTGGATACCTATGTTGCCAAACCCGATTCGGCCTACACTTGGTCGGTTGCCGATACGATAAAGACTGGGAATTTGACCACGCATGTGATTCGTTTGACCTCTCAGCGGTGGCGCACTGAGCAAGAGGTTGATCGACCACTTTGGGAGCATTGGTTGGTCGTAACTGTACCGGCCAAACCAACGACAGATCGAGTTTTTCTGATGATCGGAGGAGGTAGTCACACCAGTCCTCAGCCCAAGGGTCCCGATGCGATCACCGGTGCAATCGCCGCTGCTACAGGTGGGGTTGTAGCCGAGTTAAAAAATATTCCCAATCAGCCTTTGGTGTTTCACAACGACGGGACTCCTCGGGTCGAAGACGATTTGATCGGCTACTCATGGGCGCAGTATTTGGAAACCGGCGATCCGACTTGGCTGCCCCGATTGCCGATGGTCAAGAGTGTGGTTCGAGCCATGGACTGCATTACCGAATTTTCGGCCAGCGAGGCAGGTGGGAAACGCAAGGTCAACAAATTCATCGTCGGTGGCGGATCCAAGCGTGGTTGGACAACTTGGATGGCCGGTGCTGCCGATAACCGCATCGAAGCGATCGTGCCAATCGTCATCGATGTGGCCAATGCCAAGTTGTCGCTGCAGAATCACGCCGAAGCTTATGGGTTTTGGTCAGAAGCGATCGGCAACTACTATCAGCACAAGATCCTACAGCGTTTCGACCATCCGCGGATGCAATCGCTGTACGAAATCGTAGATCCCTACTACTACCGAGATCGATTGACGATGCCCAAGTACGTCGTCAATGCCAGTGGCGATCAGTTCTTCTTGCCCGATTCATCGAAGTTCTATTACGATGAACTTCAGGGGGATAAATTGCTATGGTACGTTCCCAACGGTGATCACGGATTGAAGAATACCGATGCGGTTCAGTCGATCGCTGCGTTCTATAGCATGATTTCATCCGGGAAAAAGTCTCCGCAATATTCATGGAAGTTTGAAGACAACGGAAGCATTCGGGTTATGCCCAAAACCAAACCGACCGAGGTGGTTCTTTGGAGGGCTAACAATCCAACAGCTCGGGACTTTCGACTCAAGACCATCGGTCCGGCGTTTGAAAGTACGACGCTTAAGCCCGATGCGGATGGAAATTATCTAGCTCCTGCTCCTGCCCAGCAGCCGGGTTGGACCGCCAGTTTTGTCGAACTGACTTATGATGTTGGAGCGGCATTTCCGCTGAAGGTTTCAACAGCGGTTCAGGTCACTCCCGACGTCTTGCCTTTCAAAGGTATCGAATTGACAGAGGTCAAGTACGAGCCGGAGGTCGCAGGTCAGAAGACTCAGACCGGTAAGTAGTTTTTTCCCAGATGCATCCCCTCGGCAAAAAAACGATTACCAGTTATCAGAACCATCTTCCAAGGCGAGTCTGTTTTGGAAGAGGTCAGCTCGATCACATCGTCGATCGCTGCAAGGAACTGGATCGAAGTCGTGTTTTCGTGGTCTCTGATACAGGGGTTGAGGCGGCAGGATTGCTCGATGTCACCTTGGAGCGATTGGCCGAATCCGGTTTGTTGTGTGGGAGTTTTGCTCAAATTGCACCTGAGCCTCCGATCGAGCAAGTCGACCAATTGGCGAGCCTGCTTAAGGAATCGCAATCCGACTTGGTGATTGCCATCGGAGGTGGGAGCGTTATGGATGCTACCAAGGTTGCTGGGGTGCTGGCCAAGCATTCTGGGTCGGCCAGAGATTATGTAGGGATCGGCAAAGTACCTTCGCGTGGAATTGCGTCGATTTTGGTACCGACAACGTCAGGAACGGGATCCGAAGCGACCTTTGTGGCGATATTGACCGACAAGTCCACCGGCAATAAAGCGGGGGTGGTTTCACCGCATCTGCTTGCCGATGTTGCCATCGTCGATCCATCGCTGACGGATCGCTTGCCAGTGCAGATCACAGCCGCAACTGGAATGGATGCGATGGTCCATGCGCTTGAAGCGCTCATTGCCAAGTGTTCGACTCCCTTGGCCCGAGGTTTAGCATTGCAGTCGGCGGGTAATATCGGTTGGGCTTTGGAAGCGGTGGTCCAAGATCCTTCGAATCTACGCGCGCGGGATGCGATGTCTTTGGGTAGCCATCTTGCGGGTATGTCTTTTGCCAACTCTTCCTGCTGTGGTGTCCATGCGCTTGCATTGCCTTTGGGCGGTCGATATCCGATCCCGCATGGCGTCATCACCGGTACGTTTTTTTCTGAGGTGATGCGACTCAACGCTTCGGCCTGCGCGGAAGAATTTGGTGATTTCAGCGTTGCGCTAGGCTGGGGGAACTTATCGACTGCCGAGTTTTGCAACCGGATTGAAACTTTGGCTCAATCGATTGGACTATTCGATCAATTGCATCGCTTCACCATCGATGCCGATTCGATTCAGGACATGGCCAAGGATGCTTGTGCGAACCGACGATTGATGGACCCCAATCCGGTTGCTATTTCCGAGCAGTCAGCTCAAGCTATCTATCGAAAGTTGTTAAAGGTTTGATGGATGACCAGTCTGTGCGAGGAATTCGGATTTGAGCCACGACCATGGATCGATGGATGTTGGTCCAAAGCGGAATGTTCGCAAGATGTGATCAATCCGGCTAGCGGAGAGCTTTTATCCAAGGTGGCTTGGGCAGATGCTCAGGACGTCGCCCGATGTATCGAAGGGGCTTCTCAAGCTCAGTCCCGATGGGCTCTAAGGTCTGCGTTTGATCGGGGAGATATCTTGAAACGCATCGCCCAGGGATTGTTATCCCGGAGGGAGAGTTTTGCGCGGTTGCTGACGATGGAGCAGGGAAAACCGCTTGCGCAGTCGTTAGGCGAAGTCGACTATGCCGCCAGTTTTTTTCAGTGGTTTGGAGAAGAGGCTCGCAGGTTGTGTGGAACGATTGCACCGCATCCTCAATCCGATCGCGAGTTTCTTGTGGAGCATCGACCGCTGGGAGTCTCTGCTTGGATCACGCCATGGAATTTCCCGTTGGCGCAAGGAGCTAAAAAGATTGCCGCTTCGCTCGCGGCTGGATGCTCCGGGATATGGAAGCCTGCTGAGAGCACGCCTCTGATCGCATTGGCGATGGCTCCAGTGTTTGAGCAAGCGGGTGTTCCGCCAGGGGTGATCCAGATCTTGCCCGGCCTAGGGACTCAGTTGGGTCCTTTGTTGTGCGAGCATCCAGCGATACGGGTGGTGAGTTTGACAGGTTCGACCAGGACAGGACGATCGATACTTGCCAATTGTGCCAATGGTATCAAGAAGGTTTTGCTGGAGTTGGGGGGCAACGCCCCGTTTATTGTTTTGCCAGATGCCGATCTGGACGTAACGATCGATCATCTTGTCCGACTCAAGCTGTTTGTCAGCGGTCAGGTATGTGTTACTGCCAATCGGATCTTTGTGCACGAGCAAATCCACCGCGAGTTCCTCGATAGGCTTGCAGAAAGGCTTGCTAGGGCAAGCCTCGGAGATGGATTGAACGATCGTGTCGATGCTGGTCCCTTGATTCACAAACAAGCTTGCCTAGGCGTGGATCGGTTGGTGGAGCAAGCCCTTCAAATGGGGGCCAAAATGGTTCACTCCAATCGGACTTATCAAAACGACCCTAGTCTATCCAAAGGTAGTTTTTATCCTGCAACGTTGCTAAGCGATGTTTCTGATAACATGCCATTGTTTGGCTGTGAGATTTTTGGGCCGGTGTTTCCAGTCTTGCGATTTAACGCCATCGACGAAGTGATAGCGCGGGCCAATTCGGTATCGCAGGGGTTAGCAGGATACGTTTACGGCCGAGACTTATCGCAATGCCGACGAGTTGCAAGGCGTTTGGAAGTCGGCATCGTCGGGGTCAACGAGTGGCGACCGCTCAAGGCAGAGATCCCTTTTGGAGGGATCAAGGAAAGTGGATTGGGTGTCGAGGGCGGCAAGGAAGGAATCCACGACTACTTGAGCTTGCAGGTGATTTCGGTTCCAAAAGATTAGGAAATTTGGTTCTTAGGCATGGAAACTCTTCCCTGCGATCTTGATGAATACGTCTTCTAGGCTTGGGCGTCCGATGGTGATGCTCGTTGCCAATGGGCCAAGCATTGCATAGAGTTCCGTAGGCGATACAGATGTTTCCTGCAAGACCAGTCGGACCGATCCATGATCGCAGATTCCATCTAAGCCATATCGATTTTTCAGCAGCTCGAGCACTTGATTTTGGTCTGCGGTCGCAATGGAAAAGACCATTTGGCCGGTTGATTCCTGCAAACGTCCGGGGGAATCGCTCACGAGCAATCTACCTTGATCCATGATGGCAACTCGGTGGCACTTTTGGGCTTCGTCCAACAAGTGCGTTGTCAGGACAATGGTCGTAGAGTGTTCGCGTTGCAATCGCACCAGAGCTTGCCAGAGCTCCAATCGAGAAAGTGGATCCAGCCCTGTGCTAGGTTCATCGAGCAAGAGCAAACGGGGTCGATGAAGGATGCCTTTGACAAGCTCGACCCGTCTGCGGAGTCCACCAGAGAGCTTATCGACCTTGGTGTCGAGGTGATCATCGAGATCAAAAGCCTTGGATAATTCGTCGATTCGCTCTTGGGTATGGTATTTAGATATACCGTACAAGGCGGCTTGGAATTGGATATTCTCTCGCGCGGTGAGTTTGCGGTCTAAGCTTGGTGATTGAAAGACAACGCCGATGGATTCGCGAACCTGTTGCTGGGCATTTGCGACATTGAATCCGAGGATATCTATATTTCCTGATTGGATCGGAACCAGGGTCGAAAGCAGTCTAAAGAGGGTCGACTTGCCACTGCCATTTGGCCCTAGAACGCCAAAGATCGACTCTTGGGGGATTTCCAAAGAGAGATTATCGAGCGCCAGTTTCGAACCGTATTTGTGCGAGAGTCTTTCAATCTGCACAGCAGGCATCGAGGTTTCGAGCCCAACTGCCATCAGAGCAATCCCCAGCGGATGACTACCAAGAGAAAGATAGCTGGAAGGAACACAAGCGAGGTGCGAAGCAGTTTGCGGGCATTGCTTTGATCTCGCCGTATCAGGAACTGGATCGACCAAGCGAGCTGATAGGAAGCGATAGCGACAGCGATGATGGTTATCAACCAATTGGCAATTCCATCGGGCTGCAATACCAAATAAGACAGTGGGCAAAGCAACGCGGCTGGAATCACCGCGTGCCATCCGGCAGCAACACCCGATGGTTCTTCGCCCGTGAGCATCCGGAATCCAGCTTGCGAGTACTGGTCTTTGTACAGCCAAGCGATGGCCATGAAGTGGGGAAACTGCCAGAGGATTACGATGCTCGTCAGTCCCCACGCTTCCCAAGAGGCGATCGATCCGCCAGCGGCGGTCCAGCCGATCATGACAGGAAGTGCACCGGGTAGCGTACCGACGGCCGTGTTCCACCAAGACCAAGCCTTCATCGGGGTGTATATCCAGCAATAGATAAACCAAGTCACAAACGAGACCAGGGCCGCTGTTGCGTTGGCACCCGAGTAAATCAGGAGAATGCCCGATAGGAACAGAACCCATCCAAAAACATTGGCTTCGCTCATCGTCAATCGACCGCTGGGCAAGGGCCGATTGCGAGTTCTGGGCATTATGAAATCTCGATCCCTCTCGAACCACTGATTCAGCACGCTGGCGCTAGCAGCCACCATGCTTGTGCCAATCATCGCGCTGATCCAGGCCATCGGACCGACCGAGGCCTGCAGGAGCCTTGATGCAAAGACCATGGCGACTGCTACGGTCAAGAGGATCATTACCGTGATACGGGGCTTGGCCAGTACCAGGTACTCTTTCCAGGTGGCGCGGTTGGCCTCCAGAGTCGTATCGTTGGATTTTGCTGCTGTGCTAGACAATGGATTACTCAACCGTTTCGAGGATTCTGATCGCGCCAGTTGGCTCGGAAGCCATCGAGTCGACCGCGTTTGGGATAGTAAACGAGTTTCTACTGCTGGTAAGGGTGCTTTGTCTTTTGCCTACTCGGCATAACAACCAAGTCGAGCATGCGATCAACAAAGATCCGGTCGCTTGGTGAGCCGTCACGAGCATCGATTCCCAGTACCCCTTGGCTGCGATCACATAACGAGCAAGACTCGGCATGGTTTCGCTCCATGGAAGCGCGTAATTGACCATCCAAGTCCCGACGCCCAGCGCAAGCTGAATCAGCAGCAAAGCGGCCAAGGCGTTTGCAGGCGACCTAAGCTTGGTCTCGGTTTGATACTCAGGTCGTCGGACTAGGTAGAACACGCCCAAGACAGCAAGTGTTACAATCCCGGCAAAAGTCAGGTGTAGATGGACCATCGACATGAAACCCACTGGAGTGGTGTACGGAAGCGCATGCCGCAACTGTGCTCCTAAAATCAACTGAGTGACCGTCGCACCAAAGAGCACCCAAGATAGCCGCCACAGCCCGTTGGCTTTCAGAGTCGGTCTGGCTCTGTTCCAATCCGAAGAAGCCGCAAAGGCCAAAAAGGAAGCGTATGCAAAAACCATGGGACCTCCGCAACCATGGATCATCGCAATCGTGCGCTGATCGAGCACGACTCGGAACCCACCCAATAGACCTTGAGCGATCACCGCACCTAGCAGGCCCAAGCACGCCCAGCGGTACCAGCCTCGAGATTCGGTGTTCCAGGCCCAGATGCAAAGCAAGATCACCAAAAAACCCACCCAGGAGCCTAGCAGCCTGTGCCCATGCTCAATGAGCAAATCGAATGGACCGTATAGCCACGTCGATAACGGATAGAGAAACAGGTTGTATCCATAAGTTCCCGGCCAATCAGGAACGGCCATCCCTGCGTCGTGCGTGGTGACCAGTCCCCCGACCCAAATCAGGGGAAAGATAAACGCTGCGGACATCCAAGCCCAGAGTTTTACAAAGTTGAATTTCGACTCGGAGTTCATCAGCGATCCTCCAAATGCATCACATAGTAGACCAAGTCCCAGATTTCCTGGTCCGTTAGCCCTGGGTTTCCGTTGTGTGCCCTTGCCACCGGAGGCATCGGCGTGCCTTCGATCCCAAGCACAATTCTTTTGAAAATTTCGCTGGGGGATTTGCCGCCATGATAAGCACCCCAATGGAAGTTACGAGGTTTGCTCAAGACCGGTTTGAGAGCCCCAAAGGGTTTCATTTCTTTCCAGTCTTTGGGATGTTTCGGATCGATTCCTGCCAGGATCGTCCAATCCTTGGTCCATTCATCGAAGTCCTGCGACTTTCCGTCGCCAGCACCCGTTGGTCCATGGCATTTGACGCACGCGGTCAATTCGCTTTCAAAAAGCGTTTTTCCTTTTTCGATGCGTTGAGCGTGGTCGCTGTCATCCGAGGGAGTCTGAAAATAATCGGGCGTTTCTGGAATGACCAGTACATCGTCCGGGGAGTCTGCCCATTTCTGGACGACTTGAACCAGGACTTCCTGCATGCGTTGCGAGTTGGACTCGAGTTCGACACCTTCGCGCACGTGGAGGCTGATTAACCGACGTTCGACTTCACCTCGTATTGCTAGGAAGCGAACGTAGTGGACAAGATCTTCGACGTCTTTAGCGAATTCTTCCGATTCATCCAGCGCCCGAAACGAGGGCATCGCGGTCCCTGGAATTCCATCATGGAGCGTTCGGTGGATATCTTCGCGCGTTGGTTTTTTGCCAACAGGGGTTGATTTGAATTTGAAGGTGCCTCGACGGAAGTCTCTCGGATAAGGTTCCAGGAGCATGGCGGCCGGTCCGAGTCCATCGCCCGAGAGTCCATGGCAACTGACACAGTGTTTACGAAACAGTCCCCTTTCCACTTTATCGATCCCTCTACCGACTGGACCTGCACAGCGCTCGACGCAGTCCATTCGCAGGACCTGGTCTGCCAATCCAACTTGGTCGGTCGGCCACTTGGGCTGGTCGATATTTCCGAACCACGTTTCGACCACCTCCGATGCTTTCTTTGCAATGGAGATGGGATTTTGGTCGGTGCCTTCGCGAGTTAAACTAGCTGCGTGCAAGGAGTTGGGTTTGTATCCAAGCTCGGAACGACCGCAGCCTGTTGCCAAGCAGATAACCGCCAGCATGCCCGATGTGGCAAGCCAGCCGCTAACTGCAAGGTTTCGGGGGAGGTGGGTTCTTGTTGCTGCCAGAATCATCAAAAAACAAGCCAACAAAGGGTTGGATGAACGCTGAAGGTCAATCGATGGGACACTATAGGGGAACCGCAAGACGGTTCGCCAGTTTCCCAGGAAAACCCGAGCTTTCGTAGTGTCAAAACGCCGCATGCGTCGATGAGCGGCCCAAAAAGCCGGGATTTCTACCGTAAGATGCTAGTCTCTTGGTAAGATTCTCAGCCCTAGGTGCCCAGTTTCCCGACATTCGCTACGCAGACTCTTATCGGAACGATGAAGTTAAAAAGTACTCCCGAAGATTTCCGGGTTGAAGAGATCACCTCGGTCCGACCCACCGGAGGATCGCATGGTTTGTATCGACTCTCGAAATCAGGGTTGGGGACTCCCGAAGCGATTGCGGAGGTTCTCAGCCACTGGAACATCGAGCGTCGGCGGATCAGTTGCGGGGGGCTCAAGGATCGTCATGCGACGACCGTGCAGCATTTTTCGATTGCCCATGGACCCAAAGTCGGATTCAGCGATCGCTCGATGCAGGTGGAGTATTTAGGGCAAATCGCAAGACCTTTTCACGCCAAAGACATCCAAGCCAACCGCTTTGAAATTCGTCTGCGAAAAATTGCGAATTCGCATCGAGAGCAGTTGGATCGCAACGCCCAGTGGCTAAGTCGCTACGGGGCCATCAACTATTTCGACGATCAGCGTTTTGGATCCATCGGACAATCCGGTGAATTGATCGGGATGCATTGGTGCAAACAAAATTACGAGCGGGCTTTGTACATAGCACTTGCCGAGCAAAACCCACATGACCGTCCTCGTGAGAAAGAGCAAAAAGAGATCCTTAGGACCTATTGGGGGCAATGGGAAAAATGCAAAGCGATGCTCGACCGATCGCATCGACGTAGTATCGTTACTTACTTGCTGGACCATCCCGTGGATTTCAAAAGAGCTTTGGCACTGGTTCGGCAGGATTTGCGAGGCATCTACATCTCGGCTTTTCAAAGTTGGATTTGGAATCGATGGGTTTCAGGTCTGATCGATGGATTCAATGAGCAGCAAACGCTGCGTCGTTTGCCGTCCAAGTCCGGTCTATTGGCTCTACCTGAATTGGGAACTCAGGATCAGCAGCAGCGATGGAAGAGCCAGTGGCATACTCGATTGCCGTTGCCTTCGGCTCGTCAACACCAATGGCCCGAAGGGACACTCGATACCCTCGAAAGCGTCGTTGCAACACTTGGCCTGACCGTTCGGGAATTGCGATTGAAGTTCCCTCGCGACACATTTTTCTCCAGGGGTGATAGAGACGTGCTGCTTTATGCGCGTGATTTTCGAGGAAATTGGGAGGGTGCCAATGAGCCGTCAGGTCAGAGCGATTGGAAATTGGCCTTTGAATTACCTCGGGGGGCTTATGCCACAATGATCATTCGACAGCTCTTTCTCGATGGGTTAGAAATCGAGGATTCTCAAAATCCTACAGATGAATTTCCGGAGCACAGTCATGAATCGCTTTGATGGTGTTATTTTTGATTTGGATGGGACTTTGATCGACTCCCTTCGTGATATCGCCAATGCGGCAAACGCAACGCTCCAGGAGCTAGGCAAGCCGACCTGCACGCTTGAGTCTTTCAAGACCCATGTCGGGGACGGTGTGAGTGTGCTGTTTCAAAGAGCCTTGCCCGAGACGCAGTCAGATCCGAGTTTGTTGGCCCAGTGCATGTCGATTTACCAGGGGCATTACGATGCAGGTTGGGACCTTTGCACGAGGCCTTATCCTGGGATTGAAAAGATGCTCGAGCGTGTCATCGCTCAAGGGATCAGGCTCGCGGTTTTGTCGAACAAACCTGATCATTTTACAAAGCGTTGTGTCGAGCGTTTTTTCCCTGGGGTGGCCTTTTCGCATGTGGTTGGACACAGCGAGCGGTTTCCTCGCAAGCCCGATCCGACTTCGGCAAAATGGATTGCATCGCAGCTATCGACTGATCCATTGCGAGTGGCTTATGTGGGCGACACCAATACCGATATGCTTACGGCCACTGGGGCGGGACTTTATTCCATCGGGGTCTCTTGGGGATTCCGCCACGTCGATGAAATTCGTCAAGCGGGAGCTAAGATCATTTGCGATACGGCCGGGGAACTGGTAACCATTCTCACGGAGTGTTAAATCCGATCACCTACTTACTCTCCAGCCCAATAGTCGATCACCATGGCTTTGTCCAAGTGGGGTTTGAGCAGTTCGACAAAGGCTTTGTGGGCAGGGTGGGGCAAGTAGGCATCGCGGTCTTTTTCGCTTTTGAAGGTGACCAGAAAGCAGTGAGTAAAACCATCGTTGAGTCCTTCGGGACTGTTGTTGGTCCCAAATTCAAACGAGGCAATCTGTGGGATTTTGGACTTGAGCTCACGAAATCCATCGACCACCTTTTGGACCTCTTGTGCCGAACTGGCGTCCTTGAATTTGAAAATCACAACGTGTCTTAGCATGGTCTTTTTGCTCTCTTGAAGGTTCGATTCAGCTTGGTCACTCGTTGCGATCATCATGAGCATCGCAAGTGCAAGCAATGACAACCCACCGAGTACTTTGGACAACGACATGAGGAACTCCTGCAAAGTTTGAGATAACAAGAAAAGTGACTCGATCCAACTGCCAGAGTCACCAAACATCGTCAAGAAAAAAGTTTCTAAGGCTTGGTCAATTGCAAATCGATGGTGTTGCTACCGATATTGACCGTGTGCTCGGCTCCGTTTCCTTTGGCGTCCGATGGAACGATATCCGCTGGATCTATCAAACCTTCGATCGCTCCTTTCCCTTTGCCTGCTGCTGCCATTTTTTCCATCTCTTCGGAGCTTCGTGAAAACGTCACTTGCTTGACCGCTGCGACTGTCAACACATTCTTTCCTGGTGCGACTCCGCGAGCGGAATATCTTCCATTTTGGATATC
>JAGWZB010000570.1 GCA_018969045.1 Planctomycetota bacterium
AAGTATCCGCACCTGTACCGCTCTCCGCTCAAGTTTGGAGGCCGAGTCGTCAAAGATGTGACTGTCTTTCGCGTTCTTGTGACAATCGAGGAACAATCGGGTAAGAAGCGCGCTCACGGGATTGGCGAGATGACCATGGGAACCGCGTGGGCATGGCCGTCAACGAGTCTGACTCCCGAGATGGCTCTAAAAACCATTCTTGTTCTTGCAGAGCGCATCGCAGCGGCCGCTACAAGTCTTCAAGCAGATCAGCATCCTTTGCATTTATCTAGCCAGATAAAGCCCATGGCAAAGAAGCTCGCCGAAGAGCTCGCCTCGGCGATGAAACTGACCGAACCGATCCCCGATCTTGCGATCGCTCTAGCGCTTTCGCCTCTGGATATCGCTTTACATGACGCGTACGGTCGTCTGCATGAGAAGAATAGTTTCGATTGTTTCACCCATGAGTATGTAGGAAGTGATTTGTCTTACTGGCTTGGGGAAGAGTTTGTTGGCAAAGACTTCTCGGAAATCATCGCTCCCCAAACAGCACCAACGTTGTTCTTGTACCACTTGGTTGGGTCTTTGGATCCGTTGAGCAAGGATGATCTGAGTCGAAAGATCGGTGACGGACTTCCAGAGACGCTTGAAGAGTGGATTCGAACGCAGCAACTATCTCACTTGAAAATAAAGCTCACCGGAAAAGAACTCGATGCGGACGTCGGACGCGTCGTGGAGATCGATCGAATCGCTACGCGAGCTTTTCCGACCAAGCAGTTTTCGTATTCGTTGGACTTCAACGAAGCCTGTGAGAACGAAGACTATGTGATTGATTTCCTAGAACGACTCGAACGTCTCAATCGTGAAGCGGTACCAAAGATTCATTACATTGAGCAACCCATGCAGAGAGATTTGAGACTTCGCAAGGAAGTCACAATGCACCGTGTTAGTCGACTCAAGCCTGTTGTGATCGATGAATCATTGACCGATTTGGAGATGTTGCGATTTGCCAAGCAGCAAGGCTATTCTGGGATTGCGGTAAAGGCATGCAAAGGAGTCAGCGATTCGATTTTGTTAAGTGCTGCGGCGAAACACTGGGGTATGAAGATTTATGTTCAGGATTTGACGTGCATAGGCGGTTCCTACATGGCGTCGGCTTCTCTGGCCTCTCGGATCCTGGGTGTTACCGCTGTAGAAGGCAATGGTAGGCAGTACTGCCCAGCGGGAAATAAAGACTGGGAGTCGTTGTATCGTCCGATGTTCAAGATTCTTGGCGGCGTGGTACCTACGGAACTTCTTAACGGTATAGGCATGGGCTTTGCCTGGCCACGGAATATCGTGAGTAAAAAGTACGCAGATCTTTCAAACCCACCCAAGTGACTCTGGATGTGCATCGACCGTTTTCTTGATAGGAATCTTTCTCCACCGATTCAAATGCGTCGGAGATGCAAACGCATAAAGTCAAAAAGATCATCTCGGTCAGTGGGTAGTTCGTGCCGCGATTGACTCGTGGATCAGTAAGGATTTAGAAGGGTTTGTAAGCGTTGTAAACCGGCGTAGACGCCTTGGCCTAACTCCGTCATAAAAGTATAGTGAAACTCCATTTCCGCAGAATTGGGGCTAGCCAGAATTGCGGCTCTATGGTGCTTCAGACTATGCAGCCGTTAGACTATTCTCACACAAAATGCGATTGCCTTTGGGCGTTATCAGAGTCAGGGACAGTCCCCGAGCACCCCGCATCGTATTTACTAGCATTCGATCCCTCTCTGACCGGGGACAGTCCCGGGGTATCGAGCATGCGAGGGACAGTCCCCGAGCACCCCG
>JAGWZB010000571.1 GCA_018969045.1 Planctomycetota bacterium
AACCTTAACGTTCTCAAGTTTCAACCACGTCCCAAGCTTGATCTTCTTGACCGCACGACCGTCGATGGGCATGCCTTGCAAGAGCATGTTGGGTAGCTGCGGGTCGGAACTTTGAAACTCAACGACATGCTTCCCCTCAGGAGCCTGGTCGTCTGCGATCTGCTTGCAACCGAATTGATAGTACCAACCGGGGATATGGAAGTCCCGAATCAGCGGCTCTTCAAAACCGGTGTTCGCCAAGGCCGGATGTTTCGGATCCGGTTGAACGGTACGATTCTTCTCAGCATCGCCGGTCATCGGAACAAATAACGTTGGCGTCAAAGCCTCCTTCTCCAGCTTGTCCCCCTTCTTGCGCATCAGATACAGCATTTGCTGATACCGCTCGCCCACGGGAATCACCATCATGCCACCTTCCTTGAGCTGCTCGACCAGCGGCTTAGGGACATCGGCAGGCGAACATGTCACAATGATCTTGTCAAAAGGTGCGGCTTCAGGCCAACCCTTAAACCCATCGCCGATGCGACAGTGAACATTCTTGTACCCCAGATTAGCCAAGAGCTCGGTGGTTCTTTGCCCGAGATCCTCGACGATCTCGATGGTGTAAACGTCTTGCACCAAGGGACTTAAAATCGCCGCTTGGTAACCGCTTCCAGTGCCGATCTCAAGCACCTTGTCGGTCGGCTTGGGCTGCAGAGCTTCGGTCATCAACGAGACGATAAATGGGCTGCTGATGGTCTGCGATTCGCCGATGGGAATCGCGATATCCAGATAAGCCTGCCGAACGTACTGGGGAGGCACAAATTCATGCCGCAATGTCTTGGCTACCGAGTCAAGCACGCGGGGGTCTTTGATCCCGCCGGGAATTAGAACGTTTCGAATCAAACGCTCGCGCTCCACGGCATAAGGATCCTTGGAGTCGCTTTGCTGAGCGATCGCGATGCTGCAAATGGTCCACCACAGCAACCCAAAGGATGCTGCAAATCGAGTATGGATCGAGCCAATCATTGCATGCCTCCTTTGGGGGCCCTCGATGGGCCAACGCGCGCTAGTCCATGCTGACGCGCTCGACGTATTCACCGGTTCGCGTATCGATCTTGATGACGTTGCCTTCCTTGATAAATCCAGGGACCTGAAACTCTCCTCCGGTCTCGGTCTTGGCTGGCTTGGTCACACTCGTTGCCGTATCGCCTCGCACACCAGGCTCGGTCTCGATGACCTTCAAGGTCACGTGCGAAGGAGGGGTCAAGGTGATCGGATTGCCATTGTAAAGCACCATCGCAACGGGCATCCCCTCTTTGAGGTACTTCCAGTTATCATCGACTTGCTCGGAAGTCAATTCGTATTGCTCGTAGCTCTTGTTGTCCATAAAGACAAACGTCCCAGCTTGGTTGTAAAGAAACTGGGTCTCGAGTTCTTCGACGTCAGCCACTTCGAGCTCATCACCACCCTTGAGCGTCCGATCCAAGACCGTGTTTCGGATCAAGTTCTTCAGCTTGCACTTGTAGAGTGCATTGCCCTTTCCAGGCTTCACAAAGTTCACTTCGGTGAGCAAATAGGGTTCGCCATCAATTTGAACTTTTAAGCCTTTTCGCAAGTCGCTGGTTTTGTAGGTGGCCACAGTGTTTCCGTTTTCTAATCGCTGGGGACAGGAGGACAAACAAGACACGGCATTTTAGGGACTCTTTTTTAAGTTGTCTTGCCCCCAAAATCGACAAATCGCGGGTTTTCGTACGGCAAATTCATGGAAAACCTGTATGCAGTTGCGTTCTTGCTACCGAAAGCGGTTACG
>JAGWZB010000136.1 GCA_018969045.1 Planctomycetota bacterium
CCGAACTTGGAGTGCGCGATGAAGCGGGAAACCCTAGGAGTATTAAGGTTGAGTGGACCACTCGACCCGAAGCAGATCTTGAATGGGACTATCAAGCACCTGGGGTAGGAGCTACCAAAGAAGCGACCGCTCCGGGCGAGCAACCCAAAGAGCAACTTGGTACGATCCAAATCCCCATCAGCGATGTGAAGAACAAAGCGTTTGCGATTGTCCCATCGAACTACAGCGAAAAAACCCCACACGGGCTGCTCATTCTTTTTGGTGACGCCGGGAACTTGAACCAAGCTCAATGGACGCAAGCCTGGGAGCCTTTTGCCAGAGAGCATCGTTGGATCATCGCCGTGGCACAATCGGCAGAGGACAAAGGCTGGAGTTTTGAGGAAGTTGAAATTGGCATGCGCATGCAAACTTGGATCGCAAGGACTTATTCGATCGATCGTCGAAGGATTGCTGTGGGGGGGTTCGATACCGGCTCGATCTTGGCCTACATCACAGCGGCCCAGTTTCCTGAGCTTTTTCGAGGGATTTGGTTGAGCAATCCCAAAGTTCCTCGCAACCTACGCATCAATGCCAGCGAGCCATTTAAAGCGCCAAGTTATTTTGTAAATGGAAGCGACAAAAGCATTGAGGAATTCGCAGAGCGGATCCGCAAAGCGGGCTACAGTTTGCAACGTCAAAGCAGCGATTTGGACTCGTCGAAACTGGTTGAAGCCCCGTTGCTTGCACCGGTTCAGCGATGGCTCAGGCTGATGGAAGCCTACTGATGATCGACCAGCAGAACCCCTTACCTCGATGGTTGGCGTTGATCAGTGGAATCGTGCTACTGTGTATTGGATTATCGATGCGATTTGCCCCTGCGGTTTGGGACGGTCAACGCTGGCTAGCCTCAGATACCTTCAGTAAGGTTGGATTGGTCTTGGTTTGCATGTGGATGGCTTGGCCAGCCGTCGAAGCCATTCGCAAAGCACCAGGAGGAGCGATCTTGATGATCGCTTGTGCGATGGTCACGGCGTTATTTATGTACCGTCCCAAGACGATTTTCATTACAGGCCCATTTATCGCCGTGGCGATCCTTGTCGCACTGATTCGCGGTTGGCTACAAAAGAATCGCCGTTAGTGATCCCCGTCTTCGGATTCGTTTTGGGGGCCAGCAAAAGGACTTGAGGGCCGAGCAAGTTGCAGAATGACGCTTTCGGACTCGGTTCCCGGCATCGGGTAGCAGACCAAGCGCCGAAGTTGCACTCCTTGGAGCAAGCCTCGATGACGAGCTTCCCCTCGCTCCTCGACCCATCGTGGACCTTTGATCGCAAGCAAGCGACCGATCTTATGCCACTCATCCTTGAGCCATCCGCACAAACGGGGTAGGGGGCCGACTCCCCTTGCAACGATCGAATCAAAGCGATCCTCAGCAAGGACGTTCTTTACACTGATGGGATAGACCCGGACGTTCAATTTGAGATTCTTTAGGATGTCCTCCGCAACCTTGGCCTTTTTTGCGACGCTATCGCACAGGGCGACTTCCAAGTCAGGCCTGAGGATCGCGATGAGAATTCCCGGAACGCCCCCTCCAGTACCCAAGTCCAAGACCTCTTCATTGGGTCGCAGAAGTTTGCTCAGTTGGTAGCTATCGAGCAAATCCCTTTGAACAAAGAGCTCTGCGGTGGTGTGTCGAGTCAGATTGATCTTGGTGTTCCAGTCCCAAGCCAACTGACAGTACTTGGCAAGTTGGTTCCAAACCGAATCCTCCAGAGGGTCGATTGGAAGTGACTGCGCAAGTGACTTCAGTGTTGCTGCGGTCACAGATGGATTTGGATCGTCGTTTGGCACGTTGTTTTTTCGTTTTGCGAGGGGGGTGAGCCGCTCTTGGAGTTTGTTGGAGCATGGTAGCTTGGAACCAGAAGTCTACAAGCTTTCTTTGACGCGAAACCCGCCTGAAAGATCTTGATGTACAATGCGACTCGCTGGGTTTGATGTTCCCCTTTTTTTATCCTAACTGAGATTCGATATGAAAACCTCTCTGATTTCCTATGCCTTGTTGCTTCTGGGGCTTTTTACGCAAACGGCAATTGGCCAAGAGGCCAGCAAGCCTGCGACCAAACCGGTGCGAATGGGAACCGGGATCATGACCTTTGACACGGTCCCAGGGTGGGGATTAAGGCCCGATGGCAAATCGGCCATCGGACCAACCCACGGCGGAGTCGTTGTCGATAAGTCTGGAAATATTTACACCAGCGCCGATCAAGGCGTTTATGTCTTTTCGCCCGAAGGCAAGGTCATTCAAAGTTATCTCGGTGGTGATTACACCAGGCTCCACGACATGGAGATTCGAGACGAAGGCAACGGAGAATTTATCTATGGAGCTAGAAACGCAAATGCCGAGGGGATTAAATTCAACGCAGCCAGTGGTGAAGTCGTCCTGCGGCTTAAGTATCCTGAAGAGTCCGGTTTGAACCTCAAGGCGTTCAATCCTACCGCAATCACGGTTGCCCCCAATGGCGACATCTATCTTTCCAACGGATATGCCAGCAACCACATCTTCCGTTACGACAAAACCGGTAAGTACTTGAGCCATTTTGGAACGCAGGGAAATGGGCTCAAGGAGTTCAATACCGCCCACGGGATGACCCTCGATACTCGATACACCCCAGCAAGGTTGCTTATCTGCGATCGCAATCACCAACCCAAAGGACGCTTGGTTCATTACAGTCTTGAAGGGGAGTTTATTGAAGAGGTGATCACCGGCCTAGGCATGCCGACTTCGGTTGCCATCCAAGGTGACTATGTCTCGGTACCAGACCTACATGGGCGCGTTGTGATCTTGGACAAAAACAATACGATCATGGCGGTGCTTGGGCACAACCCAGACCCAGCCAAGGGTGGCAACTACAACATCCCGCAGGAGCAGTGGGTCGAAGGCGTATTTAGTGGTACTCACGGCTCCTACTTTGACAAGGAGGGGAATCTCTATGTCCAAGACTGGAACGTTTCGGGACGGATCATGAAATTGGTTCGCGTGAAACCTTAATGGTACACGGCTGTTCAAACCGCAGGTTGTTGCTGGGTGGCGCAGTGGAATGCACCTAGTCCCAAAATGAAATCCGATGCATCGATCGGCACGATATCGCGGTCTGGGTAATGCTCTTTGAGGATTCCCAGGGCTGCAGAGTCGGTCGATCGATACCCAAATTGTGGCACGATCACAATTCCGTTGGCCATATAGTAATTGCAGTAACTCTCTGGAACGCGTCTGCCCTGAATCAACCTCGGCGGCGGTGTCTTTAAGGGAACGATCTCAAGCGTCCTGCCTTGGGCATCAACGCATTCCTTTAGCACCTGATACTGTTTGGCAAGATGCGGCGCGTTGGAGTCATCAGAGGTCGATGAAACGGCGGCAAAGACTGCACCAGGCCGAATGAATCTGACCAATTGATCGATATGGCTATCGGTATCATCACCGGCCAGTTCTCCACCGTCGATCCAGAGAACCTTCGATACGCCCAGTTGCTGCTGGAACTCTTGCTCGATCTGCTCGCGGCTCCAGCGGGGATTGCGAGTCCCGGTGATTACCGCGCTGGTGGTACTAAGCAATGTGCCTTGTCCATCGGTCTCAAGAGCTCCACCTTCGCAGACCAACGAAGAAGCGAATTGCTCGATGGCTTGACCAAGCTCTTGGGATTCTGTGAATCGCCATAGGCCGTTGGGATCAAGTCCACGGCAGATCCTAGCCGAAGCCTTGGCATCGTCGTCGTATGGCTGGTACTTGTTCCCCCATGCATTAAAAATCCAGCGCACCGCACCTAGCTGTTTCTTCAGAGGGTGGACCACAAAAGTAGGACCGTAATCGCGAATCCAAACATCATTGGTAGGGATGTTATGAACGTGCACGTTCGGCGCGTGAGCGAGAGCCATGCTAGCGGCTTGAAACGTCTGGCTTGGTCCACCTAGGACATGGACCGTTTCAACTTCTGCAAGTGTGCGAATGATTCGCTCGGTGACTGGGGCGATGGTATGCAGGCGACCCGGCCAGGTTGTTTCTCGGTAGGGCCATGAGATCCAAGTCGCTTGATGGGGTTCCCATTCAGCGACCCAGGTGTAGCCGCAGTCGACAGCGGTGCGTGGGTTCATGAATCCACCCACCGCTTGGTCAAATCCCCGTAGGCATCGATCCGCCGATCGCGCAGAAAGGGCCAATAAGTTCTTTGCGTATCGATGAAATCCAAATCGCATTGGACCATCACCAACTCCTCTTGCGTGTGGCCGGCTCGATAGAGCAGATTGCCTGCTGGATCGAAAGCAAAAGAAGCCCCCCAAAACTCGATCGAATCCTCTTGGCCGACCCGATTGGCTGCCGCGACATAGACACCGTTGGCGATCGCATGAGATCGCATCATGGTTTCCCAGGCCTCATGCTGACTCTTGCCAACGGTATGTTTGTCCTGAGCCAGCCATCCGATGGCGGTCGGATACAGTAGGATTTCAGCACCTCGCAATGCAAAGAGCCTCGCAGCTTCGGGATACCATTGGTCCCAACATACCCCTACGCCGATCGTAGCAAACTTGGTCTTGGCCACAGTAAATCCGGTATCCCCGGGGGTGAAATAAAATTTTTCGTAGTAATGTGGATCGTCAGGGATATGCATCTTTCGATAGAAGCCAACTTGGGTTCCATCGGTATCGAAGACAAGCGCGGTATTGTGGTAGAGTCCCTGAGCGCGCCGTTCGAAGACCGATCCGGTAACCACCACCGAGCATTCTTTAGCGACCTGACCCATCGCACGACTGCTTGGACCGGGAATCGATTCAGCCCAAGCGAATCGATCGTGATCTTCGCTCTGGCATGGATACGGAGCATTGAAGAGTTCCTGCAAGCACACGATGTTCGCACCAGCCTTGGCTGCCTGCCGAACCAAATCCACCGCCTTGTCGATATTCTCTGGGATCGATCCAGGGGTTGTCATTTGAACCAGTGCCAAATGAACTTTACGCGATACTTTTGACATGCAAAATCCTTTTGATGATACGCAATTTGCAATCTCTGTTGGTCGGATCACTCAGAGCATTGGCCCGCATAACGCAGGGTTCGAACGATCAGTTCGCGGACGCTCGTGGCATCCACCCCTGAAACGATTTCCAAGTCTCTTGAGATCGAAGCGTTCAGGCGACGATCCACAATCGTAGCACCTCGTGTGACAGTGCCTTGCTCCTCGACTACCACAGCATGCTGCTGGCACTCAAAGAGCTCAGGCTCTAGCAGGTAAGCCACCCCCACCGGGCCCTTGAGACTGATCGATTCCATGCCGCGCAGTTGGCGATAAGCTCGGAACGAGTGCGAGAGCATCGAGTGCAACAAACCTCCTGCACGCGTGTACTTGAGGGGTAGATTGCTCAAAAAATCCAGGCCAAATCGAACTTGCTGAACAATCTCAAGGGGTAAGAGGGTTTTGGTGGTTGCCGATCGAAGAACACGATTGGCACTTGCTGGATCAAAGTACATGTTGAATTCTGCAGCTGGAGTGATGTCGCCATCCCCAGGAACAGCCCCCCCAACCACGACGATGCGATCGATCTTTGAAATGATGCTCGGGTCGCGTTGCATCGCCCTTGCGATTCCGGTCAGGGGGCCTAGGCACAAGATCGTTACGCGACCAGACTCCGATTTGACCAGATCCACAATGAGCTTCTCACTAGGCATCAGGTGCTGACGGTCGATGCGAGACAAGTTCAGGTTGCCCAGTCCGTCGTGGCCGTGAAGTTCGGATTCATCGAGCACCGGGGCATCCTCTGGATCGGTTCCCAATCCGACTCGGGGGAACCGAGGGGGATCGAGTTTTTCGATCAAGGATTGCACATTTTGGGCCGATTGCTCGACGGGCACCGTACCTGCACTGGTGGTCACCGCCAACACATCGAGCCTTGGATCAAACAATGCCAGGATCAGCGCTACAGCGTCGTCGATCCCCGGATCGCAATCGATAATGACTTTTCTTGACATATAGACTCAAATACTCTTTCCACCGGCATTCTTGATGCAATCCTAGGAAGCTTGTGCACATAGTTTACTGTCCCAATACCCCTTCGGGCTAGTCACCAAAAAGTAACCCACCAAACATGCTTGAGGATTTCATTCAAATCGCCCAGAGTGGCCAAGACCTATCGCCCGACCAAATGCAGCAGGCCATCGTCTGGATGTTGGCTGGCCGTGCGGAAGATTCCGAAATCGGAGGATTACTTCTTGCACTGCGAGCCAAGGGTGAATCGGTTTCGGAAATGCTGGGGGCTGCCCGAGGTATGCGGATGATGATGACCCCCATCCGTACCAAACACCAAGAGCTTCTGGACACTTGTGGAACCGGCGGCGACGGTAGCGGAACCTTCAATATTTCCACCGCCACGGCGATCGTCACGGCCGCTTGCGGGATGCCCACGGCCAAACACGGTAATCGCAAGATCACCAGCGCGACAGGATCGGCCGATGTGCTGGCGGTTTTGGGGGTTGGAGTCCAGGCCGACCGAACCTGCGTCGAACGCTGTTTGGACGAAATCGGATTGTGCTTTTGCTTCGCCCCCCTTTTGCATCCTGCGATGAAGCATGTGGGGCAAGTTCGAAGGCAACTGGGTGTCCCGACTCTGTTCAACTACTTAGGCCCCTTATGCAATCCCGCAGGAGCATCGTTTCAGGTCCTTGGAACTGGACGCGAGGACTTGCAAGCCAAGTTGGCTGCCACCTTGGTACAACTGCCTATCCAAGCGGCGATCGTGGTGCGGGGAGCCGATGGGATGGACGAAGTCAGTCTTTCGGCGGAAACCAGTGTCTTGCACATTCAGTATGGCATGACGACTCAGATCTACTGGGATCATCGGACTTTTGGATTGCCCAAGATTCGCAACGAGGACCTAGTGGTCGACGGACCTGAGCAAAGCGGAAAAACCATCAAAAGCATCTTGCAGGGTCAACCAGGACCCTCGCGCGATATCGTCGTTGCCAATGCTGCCGCAGGCCTGTGGGTCAGCAACCGTACCCACTCGCTCCTGGAAGCCAGTCGGCTGGCTCAAGAAGCCATCGATTCTGGCAAAGCCATGCAAATCCTCGATCGACTCGTCAGGCTGACGCACCCAAGCTGAGTGCCCTGCCTAGGGGCTTTTGCCCCTGCGTGTCCCAACGCTACTTTTCCTGCACGAGTACCATTTCATTGAGCGCAAATGCGAATCCATGCATTATAGTAAAGTATGCAATACTCTATGTCTTGGAGAACCGATTCATCCTAAATAGCCACGTAAGTCGAGCCATGCCTAGGGAAGAAATGCAACCGGAGTTACAGCATCAAGGAGGTAACTGGATCACGTTCTGGTTCGAAGCGCTGTGCATCATTGGCTCTCTGATATTGATCTTGGTTCATTGTTGGAGCATCTGGCAGCAGCGAGATTTATGGAGCCCTTGGCTCGTACTCTCAGTCATCATTGCTTGGCCAGCAGCCGATTTGGTGTCGGGGCTTGTTCATTGGACTGCAGACACTTGGGGGAGCGAAGAGTTTCCGATTTTGGGTCCACGATTCATTCGACCGTTTCGGGTTCATCACACAACGCCAACCTCGTTTCTCAAGTGCAATTTTCTTGATACCAATGGTGACACATGTCTTATCTCAATCCCTGTGCTTTTGTGTTTCTATTGGATACCTGTCCATTCGACCGCGGGCGTTTTCGCGTTGACATTCGGAGTGGCCTTTTGCATTTTCGCGATCCCAACGAATCAGATTCACCAATGGGCGCACATGTCGCAACCCCCGCGATGGATTCAGATCCTCCAAAAAACGGGATTGATCCTTACCAAAGAAGAACATGCACGCCATCACAAGTTGCCTTACTCGGGCCATTACTGCATTACCAACGGATTCTGCAATCGATGGCTTGAGGCATTCGGATTCTTTCGTTTTTTGGAAAAGATCATCACATCGCTGACGGGTGTACCTCCGCGACTTGAAGAAACACGGCAATTCAATGATCGAAAAAAATAGCCAAACGCACTCCGATGGCGCCGATAGCAGCGACGAGGTCCGGCAATTTAGTAGGGTTGATGGAGAATCAGTTCGGTTTGGAACCGGTTGGATCAGTGGAGTGGCTGCAATAGCGCTTAGCGGGGCAGGGCTCTTGGTCGTTCTTTGCATTCGATTCCCAAGTATCTTCACCATGTCGGTCCTTCGGGAATACTATCCGATCCCTATCGTTCGAGCTTTATTGTATGTGGTCATTACCAGTGGTTTCCTTTTCGGTATTTTGAGTCTGGTCCTGCGTCGCAGGAAAGTACTTGGTACCACCGCCATAGTTTTCGCATTGTTTGCCGGATTGCTAGGCGGCGCACAAATCCAACTTCCAATTGCTCCCGATGGATCCGCGCCAGCTCAATCTTTGCTCAGTGTCGATTGGTTTGTGTTAAACCTGATGTTTTGGTGCGCTCTTTTTATTCCCCTGGAACGATGGTTCGCCTTGAGGGCCGAGCAACCTGTTTTTAGACATGGCTGGAGAACGGATTTATCCTATTTTTTTGCAAGCACTCTTGCTGTCCAATGGGTCGCAATATTGACGATGAAACCCGCACAGATTTTGTTTTCTTGGGTGATCGACGAATCCTGGCGAACCAGCGTAGCGAATCAACCCCTTGCTCTTCAAGTCCTTGAAATCCTGCTAGTCACAGACTTTGTCCAGTATTGGATCCATCGAGCCTTTCACCGAATTCCTCTCCTTTGGAGATTTCACGCTATCCATCATTCTGCAGAAAGGATGGACTGGCTGGCAGGATCAAGGCTGCATATTGTTGATATCCTCTTGACCCGTGGTTGCACCTACATGCCCCTTTTTATCCTCGGCTTTGCTGATCTGGCACTGCTTACCTATGGGGTCATCGTAACCTTGCAAGCAACCTTTGTGCATGCAAATTTGCGATTTACATTTGGTCCGCTTCGCTACTTCTTAGTAACACCGCAATTTCATCATTGGCATCATAGCGATCAATCGGAAGCGATCGACAAAAATTTCGCAATTCATCTTCCAATTTGGGATTGGATGTTCGGTAGCTATCACTTACCCGATAGACGATGGCCTGATCATTACGGCGTGCAAGGAGAAAGGCCGCCTGAAGGATTTCTCAAGCAGTTGCTATGGCCATTTAAGCGATGACGGCTCGTTAGGGCTGCAAGGCCAAGACACCTGTGGCGGTCGCAGCGGCTTGGACCTTGATCGCTCCAGCATCGTAGGGCGCACGTTGGCGGATCGCAGGTGCACAAGAGCCTGGACGATAATGACCCGTGCTTGGGATGTCTTTCAATGGCGGACGCATGTACGCCAAATATGGAGTAAAGAATATCCCTGTGTAGAATCGAGCACCCGAGAGGATCGGCTGAACGGGCGGACATCGTTCATGCCCATGTGCTTCAAGCATCACGTCTTCGTAGTACGTCGGAAGGTGACAATAGGCAGGAGCGACCCAATGCTTGGTCTTGATCGACCATCCCGCTTCGCGGTCAGGTCCAAATGGAAGTGGCATCGGAGTCGGTAATCGGCCCTCAGTCGCATCCTCAGGAGTCGTGCCGGTTCCAATTCCAGCGATCGAAGTATTCGGAGTCTGAAGGGCCTTGACGCGAAGTGGTTCCTTGCTCCTAGGAACCGCTGGCGACTCACTGAGCTTGGGCTCGTCGAGTTTCTCGACCGTCGGTTCCGCAGGGATCGCCTCGGCCGGTTGCACTTGTCCCAAGCCAACTTCATAGGTATTGCATGCCAGCACTACTGCTAGCGATGTTGCAAGGTACATTGCAAGCGACGATCGAACGTTTTGTAACGAGATGTACGCCAGTGACATGTTGACCACTCTCTTTGATTTAAAGGAAAAGTCGGCTTAGGGGTGCCCTCGGCTTGTAGTCCTAAGACCACTCAACGAGGGTAGCCGACTATCAAGTCTATTCGGCACAATCCGTACGACCCCTGCAAAATGCTTGGCGGAATTCCAACGCTTGGGTCGCTAACGGATGTCTAAGCCAACGTAACCGTCAAGCTTTGACATCCAAACCACAAGCAAGCGATTGCTTGCAAATCACTGCCCAAAAAATGGGGCTGCAACCCCGGCGGGGGTTGGGCTTCATTAAGTGAAGGTCCTACGGGCTGCCAACCCCCCGCGTAAAATGGGGCTTTTGCCCCGTAGCGGGGGTTGGGCCTGGTTAAGTGAAGGTCCGACGGGCTAGATAAGCCAATGCTACGGACAATCCAACAAAAACATGGCATAATGAAACCTCGCCGTTTCCCAATAACCGACTTGAAAGACTGGACTGGTTCCATGTGTCGAATTTCGACCTACCCACCTCGTTGCTTACTGATCTTGCTCAGTTTTGCGGGTTTATTGCATTTCGATTCGAGCCCACTTCCATTGCTTTGGGCGCAAGAAATCTACGACAGTCAGAAAGAAACGATTCCTAAAATGACACCTGCCGAAGCGGTCCGAACGGCCAAGCTTCCTGAAGGGTTCAAGATCACGGCAGTTGCCAGTGAACCCAACGTGCAGCAACCTATCGCGATGGCTTGGGACCCTCTAGGCCGACTGTTGATCGCTGAAAACTACACGTATGCCGAGTCGGCACTGCGAGTTGACCATGCGCTCTCGGATCGCATCGTCATTCTCGAAGACGCCGACCACGATGGGGTATTCGAGAATCGCAAGGTCTTTGCCGAAGGACTCCAAGGGCTCACAAGTATCGAGTTTGGCGGGCCAAACAAACGCGGCGTATGGGCCTTGGCGCCCCCCCACCTATTGTTCATTCCCGACTACGATGGCGACGGCGTCGCAGATACCAAGCCGCAAGTGGTCGTTCGAGGATTCAATGCACAGATCCGGCATAACTTTGCCAACGGACTTCGCTTTGGCCCAGATGGTTGGCTCTATGGACGCCACGGAATTCTCGGTGCTAGCGAAGTGAGCATTCCGACAGCGATCACGATCCCAAGGCCCCCTGGGTATGTTGCTCCAACTCATAAGTTGACTTGTGGTATCTGGCGGTTTCACCCCATTGAAGAGCGGATTGAAATGGTCTGCGAGGGAACCACCAATCCCTGGGGAATGGACTGGGACGAACACGGAAACCTGTTTTTCATCAATACCGTCATCGGGCACCTTTGGCATGCGATCCCCAACTCCCACCTTGAGCGCATGTATGGTGAAGACTCCGATCCGTATGCTTACGAACTCATTCCACAAGTCGCCGACCACGTTCACTGGGATAGCAGTGCCGAGGATTGG
>JAGWZB010000572.1 GCA_018969045.1 Planctomycetota bacterium
ACAAACCTGGCATTGAATCGGCACATGATCAGAGCCATGCTCGAAGCGTCGGTGATGCAAACACTGGCTCCACGAAGCGCTGCAGAGATGCCCGCTCGTCCGCTCCCACCGCCGAGCTCCAGGATGCGAGTCCCTGGCGCAATATTCATGGACCCAAGATAACGATCGAGGCCTTGGGCTGCTCGCCAAGTCGCCGCCCAAAAAGGATCGTGAGCCGCGGATTCCGGTTGATCGTTGCAGAGGGTCTGCTCGAGAAGTCGGTCGGGATTAACCACCTGAGCCCAGGGATAATTCTCCCCAGCAATCACGACGTGACCATGCTGGATCTCGACCCTCCGTTCCAGTCGCTTGAGCAGTTTGAGCGAGTCCTTTGGGTCGGCTTGCAAGTGCATGTTAAGCCCGTTCTTCCATCTCCCGGATATAGGCTCTCAGACGCTCGAGTTCGTCTTCGGTCCCTTTGAGCTTCAGCATGTTCTTGACCCGCTTTTGAAACTCGATGGAGTTGACCGGCTTGGAAAGAAAATCATCCGTGCCAGCTTCGACCGCTCGCTCGACATCCCCGAGTTCACTTAATGCCGTCACCATCAGAACCATAATGCGCGATGTCGACGGATCGCTTTTTACGGCTCGGCAAACTTCGAATCCGTTTTTCTTGGGCATCATCACATCCAAGAGAATCAAATCCGGTTGGAAGCTCTTGACTTTATCCAGGGTGTCTTGGCCATCGACGGCGATTTGAGTATCGCAGTCGACATTGGCCAAAAGGGCTTCGAGGAGTTCGCGGTTGGCTGCGTTGTCGTCGGCGATGAGAATGCGTGGAGTTGGCATTTTGCTTAAGCAGTGGATCTGGGATGGAAGAGCTTTAGGAGGAATGCTGGGCGCCAGTCAGACAGCGATCTGCCGGGACTGGGAACGACTGGGCCATCGATTGAACGTCCGCACGGATTCGTGCCAGTGCATCTTGATTGTCGTGGGACCGAAGCGCCGTGGCGATCCAGTGACCAATTTGTTGGAATTCGCTCACGCCCATCCCACGCGTGGTCAGGGCCGGACTGCCGATACGTATCCCGCTTGGGTCCATCGGCTTTCGCGTATCGAAAGGAATCATGTTCATGTTGACAGTGATGCCGCAATGATCGAGCGTCTTTTCAGCGATTTTCCCACCGATCCCCGCGCCGGTGACATCGACAAGGACCAAGTGATTATCGGTACCACCACTGATCAACCTCAATCCATGCGACAGGAGGGTCTGGGCAAGCGCCTGGCTGTTGGCGACGACACATCGGCCATATTCTTTGAAAGAAGGTGCAAGAGCTTCAGCAAAACAAACCGCCTTGCCGGCAACGACATGCATCAACGGTCCACCCTGAGTCCCAGGGAACACGGCGCTATTGATCGCTTTTGCATACTCAGCCTTGCAGAGGATCAATCCACTTCGAGGCCCACGAAGGGTTTTATGGGTGGTAGTGGTTACGAAATCGGCATAGGGAACCGGAGAGTTGTGAATCCCAGCAGCCACAAGCCCTGCATAATGGGCCATATCCACCATCAACTTGGCCCCAACATCCCGGGCAATCTGAGCAAATCGATCGTGCGGGATCTCCCGAGGATACGCACTTGCACCTGCAATAATCAGCTTAGGCTTGTGCTCCTTGGCAAGCGCGGCGACTTGGTCAAAATCAATCCGATGCTGGTTCGGATCGACTCCATAGGAGTAGAACTTGTAAAGCTTTCCGCTGATGTTCAGGGACATGCCGTGGGTCAGGTGGCCACCTTGGGCTA
>JAGWZB010000137.1 GCA_018969045.1 Planctomycetota bacterium
GAAACCTCAACCTCCCTGCTCCAACGACTCGGGCGACAAGAGCCCAAGGCGTGGGAGGATTTTGCAACCAAGTACATCTGGGTCATGCGACGATCCTTGCGATCCTGGAGCATCGCTCCGGAGGATGTCGACGATGTTCTCCAAGATTCCTGCTTGAGAGTTTTCAGGAATATTCACAAGTACGAACATCAAGGACAGGGCTCCTTTCGAGCTTGGCTCAAAGAGATTTCCCGAAGTTGCTGGCTTCAAGCAATTCGCAAGTCGGCTTACCGCGCTCGTTCGCAAAACAAAGTCCTAGAACTCTCGCACTACCTCGCTGAGGAAACTCTCTCGAAGATCGACATGCAAATCGAGCTTCTGATCGAACAAGAGCTTTTTGATTTTGCACTCGCTCGAACCCGACAGTACTTCAACGATCAAACTTGGAACGCCTATCGACTCGCGGCCATGGAGCAACTTCCCAACAAAGAGGTCGCAGATTTGTTAGGAATCACCATGAAATTGGCTCAAAAGAGCAAGGAACGATTCGAGCAAAAGCTGAATCAGGAAATTCAAGACCTGCGGAATTTGCATTAGCACTCTCGCCGACAACCACAGAGGAACTGCGGTGGAACCGTTTTCGTCCAAGAACCAGCATATCTCCAGCCAAGAGTTGCAAAGTTTCTCGCTTGGAACTCTATCGAGCGAAGACTCTCATCGTGTCAGTGATCATTTGGCTTTCTGCCCACGCTGCCGACTGGCTTTCGCCGAGACCATGCAATCGATCGAAGTGCCGATGTCCACTCCGAACGCCCCCATAGAATCTCGACAATCGGCAGAGAGTATCCCTGGTTATCGCCATCTCGAGCGCATCGCTCAAGGTGGCATGGGGAGCGTCTACCTCGCAATCCAGGACCATACCAACAAACTGGTAGCGATCAAAGTCATTAAACAACGCGAAGCCAGCGGATACGGATCGGAGCGAAAGAAACGACTCGTCCGCGAAGCCCATGCCTTAACCAAGATCGACCATCCAAACATCGTCCATCCGTTGGAAGTCGTCTTGGTCAATGATTCGCCAGCGTTGATCATGGAGTATATCCAAGGCCAACCCTTGCATCGCTGGGCCAAGCAACACAAGCCTGACATCAGAACTGCAGCAGTCTTGACCAAGGAGTTGGCGCAAGCGGTTCTGCATGCGCACCAGCGAGGTGTCATTCACTGCGATCTCAAACCTCAAAACATCTTGGTAACCAACGTCGATTCGAAGCCATCTTTGAAAATCATCGACTTCGGTCTGGCCAAACTCAGCGACGAAGATTGGAGTATCACAAGCTCTGGAGACGTTTTAGGCACACCAGCCTACATGGCACCCGAACAAACCTCGGGCTCGGTACTCAAAGCAACCCCCACGATCGATGTGTATGGACTTGGTACGATCCTCTACGAACTCCTAACCGGTAGACCACCCTTCGAGGCACCGACATCGGCCAAAGTCCTAGCCATGGTGGCTCGTCAAAGCCCCGTGCGGCCGAGCAAAATTGATCAGCAAGTTCCGCCTTCACTGGATCGCATCTGCTTGAAGTGCCTCGAGAAACGACCCGAGGATCGCTATGCATCTGCCAAGTTGCTTGCGGAGGATCTGCAAGCCTTCTTGGACGATAAGCCGATCTTGGCACGCGAGCCGAGTGGATTGGCCAAGCTCAGACGGCTTGTTCAGGCCAATCCCTTGCTGTCCTTTGCTTTCGTGTTTTCCGCTTTGCTTGCGGTTACCAGCCTCATCGCTTTTGTGAATCTTAGAAAAGAGTTCCTCGCAAACTCAAAGATGACTCGGTCTTTGCAAGCTGTGGAGATTCAAAAGCTCAGTGAGGCAATCGGCTTGACGAGGCCGAGCAGACGGTGCTCAATGAGCTTCGCACAAGCTTGTCGGAGGCTACTGAACGACTGTTTGGTGCTACCCCTGACAAAGAAGACACCGAGTGGACTGCACTCGAGCGAATAGCGGAACGTTGGGAACGCTTTGCAGATCGAAACCATGATTCAATGGCTGGCCGTCTCGTACAATCCGAAGCATTGATGCGGATCGGTTCGATTCATGCACTTCTGGGGCAACTGGATGCTGCCGAGCCAAAGCTTCTCTCCGCATTGACGGCTTTACCGGAGACCTTCTCCGAGGCACCAAAGGAATCGCAGAGACTTGCAGTGCGTGCTGAAACGCATTGGCATCTTGCGAAATGCTTTTTCGATGCCGGAAAGGCAACGGATTCAGAGCAATCCTTCCAAGAAGCATGGCAGAACTCTCAGCAAGCAATCTCGCTGCAACCACAGGGTGGGAAGCATCGATTGCTCAGCGCGAGGATTCAATGCGACTACGGAACGATGCTCCTGCGCACATCGCGTAGCGAGGATGCGCAGCAAAAAATGATCGATTCGATTTCCGAACTGGAAAAATTCATCGAGTCATCAAACTCGGAGGAACCGCAAATCGTTTCATCCAACCAATCGATCGATGCGACAAAACAAATCTGCGCATCGAAAATCGCTTTGGCTCAAGCCAACCGCATGCGAGGAGAGCATTCCAAGGCCATCGCATTGCTAGAAAGTCTATCGACAAGATTGGCTGATCTGGAGAATCGGTCGCCGGAGGACCCAATGATTGCGATGTTGAATTCCACACAAGGAAACGCGATTGGAATGTGCCAATTGGAGCAAGGGAAATTCGAAGCCGCTCGGCACTCTTTTCTCAAAGCGATGGCTCATCAAGAGAGACTCTTAGCCGAATACCCAAGTCGCCAGGATTTGCAAAAGAACTATGGAAGTCTTTGTGGTTCATTGGCCGTAGTTTCGGTTCGGCTTAACCGTCCGGAGGATGCATTCAAATTCATATCGAAAAGCTTCGAAATCAACTCGGATCTTGCGCAGAAACACCCAGGTAATCTTGAATACGTCGGCGAAAAATCCAAATCATTGACAAACCTTGTAGCGATTCTCGCCAACGCGAATCGACTCGACGAAGCTGCCACCTATGGCCATGAACTGATTGAATTGCAATCCAAACTCGCTCAGGAGAATCCAAACAGAGCCGAGTTCGCCTATGGGCTTGCTGCGTCACTGAACATCGTTGCTAGTGTACTAGGAAAACTTGGACAGGACGAACAAGCAACAACATACTACAATCGTAGCCGATGTGCGTATGCGGACTTGATTCAGCACAATCCTCAGGTTCATGCTTACCGGATGGGATTGACTAGCGCGTGTTTATCGAAAGCGGACTTTGCTAGGGCCATACAAAATTGGCAACAAGCCATCGAAGCCTATTCGCAAGCCATAGAGACAATTCACAACTTCAAAGCCACTTCAATGGCTTCGGAATCCAACTTACTTGCCAGAGCGTATCTAGGCCAAGCTGTCGCATTCAAGTCACTTGGCCAGTTCGCAGAAAGTCGAGCCTGTGCGCAGTTAGGTGCCCAAACCATCATGCCTTGGAAGGATTCGCCTCAAGGCCAAGAGGTTTTGCGGATGTGTTTGGATCTTTCGACAAACTCCACAGTCAATTCTGGCGACAAGCCAATGCGGTAGGAGTCAGTACAGCCACGGCGGTCTCAGCATGCTGTTTTGCGCCAAAGTGTGCAGCAATTCAACCCTTCAGGTTGGGTGCGTAAACTCCATGGATCGATAGACCCAAAACGATTTGTGAATAAGGGCACGTGATTTGAACCACAGAATTGCCAGTTCTACACAGCAAATGTAAGACTAGTAGCGACGGCGATCGAAATCGGTTCTCGCAATCAACGGATGTTTAACGACAAAAACCAGTCATGAACCAAATTCAGTAGACCGATGTGATATACTCAACGCTTGTTTGATGGACATTCAACCCTACTCTTTGGAGCGATTCTGTGACCCGTTTGGCTGATGTTTTCCAAGGCTGTATACCCGCGTTGATGACACCTTGCTCAAGCGATGGGAGCCCTGATTTCGAGGCGCTGGTCCGCAAAGGCAAGGAACTGATCGCTATCGGAATGCGCGCCGTGGTCTACTGCGGTTCCATGGGGGACTGGCCGCTGCTAAGCGATGCCCAGCGGCAGGAAGGCGTCGCGAAATTGAGCGCTGCTGGAGTGCCGGTCGTTGTTGGAACCGGTGCACAGAATCCTAAAATTGCTGCACAGCACGCGGCACATGCCCAAAAGGTTGGGGCCGCCGGGTTGATGGTCATTCCCCGCGTCCTTTCGCGTGGCACCTCGAACTCCGCTCAACGCAGCCACTTCGCAGGGATCCTCGGAGCCGCCAGGGACCTACCAGCGGTCATCTACAATAGTCCCTACTACGGCTTTCAAACCAAAGCCGACCTGTTCTTCGATCTTCACAAGCAGTTTCCAAATCTGGTTGGATTCAAAGAGTTCGGTGGAGCCGAATCGCTCAGCTATGCAGCCGAACATATCACCACCGGCAATCCAAACCTTGCTCTCATGGTCGGCGTCGACACCCAAGTCTTCCACGGATTTGTCCGATGCGGTGCCGTCGGTGCCATCACCGGGGTCGGGAACGCTTTACCCCGACAAGTCCTTCGCCTGATCGAACTGTGCCAAAAGGCAGCAGGCGGGTGCGTCGAATCTCGAAGGCTCGCGCTCGAACTCGATTCGGCACTTGCAGTATTGTCGAAATACGACGAAGGTCCTGATTTGGTCCTCTACTACAAGCATCTTATGGTGCTGGAAGGCAATCCTGAGTATTCGACCCATTTCAATGCTTCGGACTCCCTGAGCACCAGCCAAAAAGCGTTCCTCGAAGAGCAATGGCGCCAGTTCAAAACTTGGTGGTCCAACTGGCCAGGCTCGAAATAATCAGGAAATTGACCCTGAAAAGCCTGTTTTCTGGGGTTGGTTGACATTCATGTAGATACCCGTCGTACTCCTCCTGGAGGGGTGCACATGAATCCTGAACTAGATGACGACTTTTGGGAAGACCTGCTGATATTGCTCGATGAAGGGAAGGTCATACCGGTCATTGGATCCGGTGTGGTGTCCATGGGCCAGGATGAGTCCCCGTTCTATCCGTGGCTAGCAAGAAGGTTGGCAGAAAAGCTCGGGATTCCCCTGGACAGCCTTGGTGATCGGGCAGACCTGAACACCGTCGCTACGATCCATTTACTCAGCCGCGGTGACGGCAACGCGCTCTACACACGGATCGCCAGGATACTGCGAGATGAGTGCCCAATGCCAGGCAAGGCGCTTTTGGATCTTGCGAGCGTATCGGCTTTCAATTTGTTCTTAACAACGACTTTCGACCCGCTTCTTCAGCGCGCTTTAGATTTCACTCGATATGGGGGAGAGCCATTTACGAATGTATATGCGTTTTCTCCGAAATCACAATTGATGGATCTACCTTCAAGCCGACACGAGCTTGAAGGGTCCACGGTATTTCACTTACTGGGTCAAGTCTCCTCAGT
Source organism: Planctomycetota bacterium (assembly GCA_018969045.1). Classification (GTDB taxonomy): domain Bacteria; phylum Planctomycetota; class Planctomycetia; order Pirellulales; family Pirellulaceae; genus JBKCUI01. The sequence goes on from JAGWZB010000137.1 coordinate 5,429, forward strand.
CCCTGACTACGTTGTTTGGGAAGAGGATATGCTCGAGTTCATGTTCGCACTCTACGATAACCTCGATATGATGGAGCGTTTAAGCAGGGTGCTCAAGGACCATGGCTTGCTGTTTTTGGGACTGAATTTCTCCGACTGGTTGGTTCGCTTCTTTTTACGGGTCAGCAAGCAGGAGCCATTATCAACACCAAAGGTACACCGAGCCTATCTGGCAGAATCCCCTGAAGCTTTCCCGTCTAACAGCTTAGTGATGTTTTTCGGCGCCGTTAGCCGAGACATCCAAGTGATGAAACAGGATCCCGCTCAATTTTGCTCGGAATTAGCCAGACGCTGGCAAGCAAGACACCCTGAGCAATCGTCGGTACCTAGACTCCCCCTACCTGTGGTCGAGGATGAAATCCCAAAGGGAGCCATTTTCATTAGCTACGCTCGTGAGGACGAAGCATCCGTCGTGCAGTTGGTCCGAGGGCTTCGAGATGCTGGTTGCATTTTGTGGTATGACCGCGAGAGACTAAAAGCAGGTGATAACTGGCGCAATCAACTCGAAGATGCCGTCAAGAAGCGGTGCGGAATTTTTCTCTCAGTAATATCCCAAACCACCCAAAGCACAAGGGAGAGTTATTATCACTTAGAGAGAAACTGGGCAGCGCAGAGGGCTGAAAGAATCGCGCATGACGAGGAATTCTATATCCCAGTTGTCATCGATGATACTTCGAAAATGGCGAGTCGGGAGCCAAGAGTCTTCCACAGCATTCAGGCAACACGCTTGGTGGGTGGAGAAGTCACCTCGCATTTCTCAAATCGAGTTTACGAGCTTCAGCAAAAGTATCTATCAAACATGGAGTGAGCATGAAGAACCCTGTCTCCCCAAATCAGCTGAACCCTGAATCGCCTTGGCTAGGATTACGCGCATTCACGGAGTTTGCTAAAGACTACTTTTTCGGTCGTGATTCGGAACTTAATGATCTAAACGATCGGATCATGGCAAAGCCTCTCACGATTCTCTTCGGACAATCGGGACTGGGAAAAAGCTCGTTGGTTCAAGCCGGCTTGGCCCCACGCTTGCGGTCCTCTGGGTATCTTCCAATCTACATCCGATTCGACCACGCGGTTGAAGCTGTGTCTATCGAAGAGCAATTGCTCGACTCACTTACGCTGAGTCTACACAGTAGCGGCAGGGGGGATATCGCAGAGCGTATCGCTGAATTTCTGAGCAAAAACGATGGTAAGTTCGACATGTCCTCAGTGCTTTGGCTCTTATTCCATGACCCTTCCATTGGGATTATCTCTTCGAAAAAAAACACCGAGGAGCGACCAGTAAGGCTCGTCTTTATCATCGATCAGTTCGAAGAAACTTTTACGTTGGGCGAGCGGAAGGAACGAAAAGAGATCAGCGATCGATTTCGTGACACATTGGCTGCGATGGTCGAGAATCGTCCGCCGGCAAGTCTGCGAAAAGAGCTCGAAAACAACGACGACTTGGCTGAGAAGATCGATTATCGAACCCATGAATCACGATTCCTGTTGATCCTCCGAGAGGATTTCCTACACATCCTCGAACGCTGGAAACGAAGTATTCCGTCGATGATGAGCAACCGCGTTGAGCTTCGGATGCTCAACGGACCGCAGGCATTCATGGCCGTAGTACGACCGGGAAGGCTTAGGGTCGGAAAACCTGCCATCATTTCCGACGAAGTCGGAGAGGCCATCGTACGGTTCGTTGCTGGGCAAACCGACGATGTACCACTGAGCCAGATCGATGCCGTTCCACCCTTGCTCTCTTTGGTCTGCGCCGAGCTAAACGAACAAAGACAAGCAACGAATGAATTGCAAATCACAAATGCGCAGTTTAAAGGCCGAAGTATCGACATCCTTGAAGGGTTTTATGATCGAAGTTTCGCGCTTGATTCTCATGATATGCAAATGAATCAACCGCGCGACATCTCACGGACGCTGAAAAGAGCTAAGCAGTTGATCGAAGACAGACTGATTACGCCTGATGGATACCGTGAAAACATTTCTTATGAGAGTATCGCAAAAGATTTACTACAGGACTCCGACGGCGAACCAATATCGCCATCGATCGCAAAAAGCGTTCTCGATGGATTGGTCGAGCGACGCTTGCTAACTGTCGAGGAAAGATTAGGTGTTAGACGCGTCGAATTGACACATGATATCCTCACCGCGATTGTCAAAAGCAGTAGGGACAAACGCCACGACGAAGAAAGCCAACAACGGCTACGCATTCTCAAAGAGAAGGCTGAGAATGAAAAAGCTAAAATTATCAAAGAGCGAAACAAGTTGAGGAAATTTTCAATAATCTCATCTTGTTTGGCGATCCTGGCAATCGGAGCAGCAACGATGGCATTCTCATGGTATCGTCAAGCCAAAAAAATGGCATTGGAAGCCGAACAAGCCGAAGCACAGGCCAAAGAGGCAAGCCTTAAGAAAACACAGTCGGAGGCTCTCGCACAAAAAGCCGAAGAGGAAGCATTGAGATTGTTTCGCTTAACGCGAAGTGGGTTTTCCGAATTATACGACCAGGTAGTGAATTCCAAGTTGGAGCAAGTACCAGGGATCACCATTGAGAAAACTCTTGACATCAAGCGGCAAATGCGAGAGTACCTTATAGGTCAGTTGGGAAGTGGCTTAGAATTGCAAAGCCGTTTAAAGGAGGATCCTAAACTGATCGCTAGACAAATTACTCGTATCCACTTGGATGAGGGACGCGACCGGATTCTAGTCAAAGACTTCAATAAGGCGACGGAGTCTCTCAAGAAAGCCATGGAATCGTCTAGAAAAACGGGGCTCGATTCGCAAGAAGATGCAGAGTCTCGGGGAGACATTCTACTCGAAGAGACTAGAGCACTTTCGAATGCTGAGAAGCGGACCGAAGGTGCGATGCTTGCGAAGAAATCCATCGAAGAAGTTTCGGTTCTAGCAGATCAGTGGCCAAATTCCTGGCGGCTCCGATTCATATTGATTCGGCTAAAAAACCTTATCAATGTGGGAGATGAAAAATCAAGTGCGATCTATGCGCAACTTTATAAATCCATGATCGAAATTGCGGAGGAATCCAACAGACAGTTCGACCCCGTGCTTTGGAGATTCACACTAGGTGCGAATCAGCAGTCCAACGAGGTCGACGACGCGGAATCATCAGCGGATTACTCGTTTGCCCTAGATCTGATTCGTTTCTTCAAGACCGAGATCATAAGCAATAGTAGATACTCATTGCTTGATAAACAAGAAGCAGCCGAGCACTTTTTCACCTACATCGGTGAGCTTCGGGATCAACTTGCACAAGACAGCAATCCAGCAACCATCGAGAAAAGGAGTGCTGTTGTTGAGGAATTGGAAAAGACTGTGGCTGAAATGGAGAGGGTTCTGCGGTTAAGCATCTCTGTCTACAACATTCGAAATGTTTTGCTCGAAATCCAGCAAGCAGGTATTTCTCAAAGGATCAATAGCCTTCAATCCGATCAAATCGCGGCTGCCCGCGAACAGCATCGGATCATCGCATCGCATTTCGGTATAGGAGGAAGTTTTGTCGAATCCTTTGCGAAAATGGTCAAGGACTACGTCGATTCGGATTCCACGGAAAAAGAGAATGCACTGCTTAAAGTCCAGCAGATCGCAAAGGATTTTGAAACCATGGATCTCAAGAACGCAGAAATCGTTATGTCCGATTACCGAATCTCCTCTGCTGTCGAGTCGCTTCCTGCAAAAGATCCTGTCGTGGAGATTTACGCAGCACTCTTGGACCGATATCTGTTTTTATTTCGGGAGGATAGTCAACACGATGTGGATCTCTACTTTGAAACTCTCGTCAATGTCTGCAGGGATCGGATTTCTAAGTGGAGCAGAGATGGCGAAAATGAAAAACTACTCGAATTCTACGAGGTTTATTTAAAAAATGCAGATTTAACCTCCAGGACACAGAATGATAAGAGCGTACTCGTAGAAGAACTTCGAAACATCGCCTTCGCGGCGATTAAATTGGATAAGCCTGAAACTGCCGAAGAGATTTGGAGCGGTTCGTATGCAATCTGTGAAACGATTATCCAAGCACGGCCATGGGACTTTTACATCCATCAAGCGCAGTTTGGATTATGCTTCGAGGCGGCTAAGGAATGGAACGCACTCAAAAACCAGGAGAATACCCAACGCTGGCTTCGTCGAGGGTGGGAATCATATCGGCTCTTTTCTGGCGATTCAATTGATCTAACAAGCATCGCTGTCTTGCCCCAGCGTGGGGAGAGCGTTGAAAACCTCGTTCCAGACGCACAGCTGTTCTTTGATGGGCTCAAGCCGGTTTCCAAGGGTGGTGTACCTAATACTGTACAGTCAGTACCTTGTGATTTTTCAGGAAAAATGTTCCCATTGAAAACCTATGTAATCCCAGGTAAGGCTAGTTTTCAGCAACTGAAGAACCAACTGCGCTGGGTTGATGAATACCGAGGGGGGAAACCGGACCCGACTTACGTGTCAATCATTGACAAACTAGGTACCGAAGCCCATGAAATGGGTTTGGACTTCAAAACCCACTTCGATCGCAACTTTAGCAAGCTACTGGCAACTGAGAAGAACCGTAGCTTGTTGGAAGTGCTTTCCATAGAGGCGATGCGAAGAGCAACCGGGGACTCAACGGAAGTCGAAACAATTTTGCCCAAGACTCTTCAGATATTCGAATCCCTGATCAGCACTTCGATCGCTTCGAATAACTGGGCTCAACTTGAACACCAGTCGAGGCGATTACTATCCAGAGATGGCAGCAATAAGAACGCTTCGGTGGCTCTGGCGTTTTCGCTGTTCGCTCAGGAAAGGGTCGCGGACTCGATCTCCATTCTGAAAACAGATTGGCCTGACAATAAAGGAGCTATTGGCAGTATGGTCCGCGCGTATGTGGGAAACGACGAGCGAGGAACAGCATTTAGCAGGCTTTATCGAATCGCAGATGAGAACAATGTATCGTTCCCCGATCTTATGGAATACGCATTATCCACCGAGATCGAGAAAGAGCGGAAGAAAGAAAATCGCTTGGAGCAAGCTAGGACAGCCAAAGAGGAACTGTCCAAACTTTCCAACATCAAGCAATCAGGAAACAGCGATGAACCGATTGCGGATGCTAGTATTGGTTCCAGTGATCTGATCGGCAGATTGATAACAATCGCAGATCGCGCGATGTTTGCAGAAGATTGGGATCAGGCTATTGAAGTATCCAAGGACGTACTCAACTATAAGCCGGATGACTTGGCTGCGAAATCGATACTCTCAATCTCCTATATGATGAATCGCCAGGAAGCACTAGCTCAGGAAATTATCGATCAGATTTGGGATGTTTTTCAAGAAAACATATCGGGTGCAGAGCATCTTCTCATGTATCGAAACTCCATGGCTGGATTAAACAACAACTCTTCGATCATAGCCGGATTATTTCCAGGTGACCTAATCGCCTTGCAATACGGGCTTGATCCTGACACTTCCCTGCACACGGTACGTCTAATAGTATCGAATGAAGACGGCAAGTTCCATTGGTATGTTTTCGAATGCAAGAGAGGATACGACCGGAAAGTTGCCGATCAGATTTCAGGATATTCCCGACGGTTCATCGCTGACACTTGGGCATGGGATGAAATCCTTGGCTATGGCAAGTTTCTTCAGCAGGGCATAGATTCTGCCCCCCCAAGTGTGGAGAGTATCCTGAAAGGGTTTACGAATCGTGAGCGTCTACCTGAGATCCGAGATGCACTGATCCTTAATCGATCTCCTTCTTCCGAATATTTTAGCGCTATCTGGAATCTACAACGATGGCAACAGCGTGTGAAACTTATCGATCTCCAT
>JAGWZB010000138.1 GCA_018969045.1 Planctomycetota bacterium
CATGGAAATTTCATGGAAACCAACAATGCCCTAGATCGGGCGCTGATCCTCAATAAGTATCTCAGCCAACGTTCTCAGATCCCCTACCGCTTACTGATGCTCTCGTGGCCTAGTGCCCGAGAACCCCATCCCCTTAGAGATGTGTACGAAAACGCCCAGTCCGCCGAGAGCCAAGCACTCTTTGTCGGTTGGTTACTAGATAAGCTTCACGATCATCCGAATGTCAGCCTCCTTGGGTTCTCCTTTGGAGCTCGCGCCGTTACCGGTGGCTTGCACCTGAATGCAGGCGGGGAAATCCCCGGATTTCAATACACTCGGCTTTCAGCCGGGCCGGAAGCTCCCGACAAATACCGAGTGGCTTTGGTCGCTCCAGCTCTGGATCGTGATTGGCTTGCACCCACTGGCAAACACGCACAAGCCCTTAATCACGTCTCCGGATTGGTGAATCTCTACAATTCCAGAGATCCTATTTTGCGGAGATTCCGTTTTATAGACCGCCTCAGTCGGCCTGTTGCCGCCGGCTTTGCGGGATTCATCGGCCTGCAAGGACTCGAAGGGGTTTCCAACCCAAGAGCAACAGGACCTTTGGCCACCACGAGCAAGATTAGACAATTCGACTGCGGATCAGGAATCGGGACAACGCACAGCGAAAAGAGCTACTACGCTCAGTGCCCCTACTTTAATGTCGTGATCGATCATCTTTTAGGACAGGAAACCAATGCAAAGCCCGTCGAATCAACGGTTTCTTTCTAGTTACGCGCTGCGATGGAACTCCAGCGTCAAAGCCTTCGAAATGGTCCAATTCGATCAATTGGCCTTCCCGGCTTCCAACCTGGGTGCGATGCACGGAGCAACACTCGTTGAACGTGTCCGAACCTTTGGAAGAAAAATACCTGACATCAAACTTCATAAAGACCGTCTGCATGCAGGCCTGAAGGCACTTGGAATCCAGGGAAGTTCCTTCATGGTGCAAATCGACAGCGCCCTAGAGCAACTCATCGCAAGCAGTGCAACGCTGTTAAACCAAGAGTCCGACGCCAGCCTTTGCATCGTTGTCACCCCCGGCGACTACTACTCCGGAACCCAACTACAGGGATTTATCCACTGGCTGCCAATACCCTGGAACAAACTAGCCAGTTGGTACCAGTCCGGAACAACGCTGGTTCGAGTGCAATACGCCTCAGGTGCAGGCGAATGCTGGCCAGCAAACATCAAAACACGCAGTCGGTTGAATTATTTCCTCGCAGACCAAGATGCCCGAAAGCGATTCGACGGATCCTTGGCTCTTCTTTGTACCAGCCGTGGTATGGTCGCAGATACCAGTGTCGCAAACGTACTTCTTGTCGACCAGCAATCCAATATCTGGTCCCCAAGAAGCCAAGACATCCTCGATGGAACCAGCTTGAAAACCACTCAAGAACTACTGGTTACCCTGGGCAAAGAAATCCAATTCCGAGATATCCTGTTCGAAGAAATTAGCGAAGCAAGCGAAGTTCTTCTGGTAGGAAATACTGGGTGCCTGTGGCATGCTTCTCACTTCCAACGTCGTGTAATTGGCCTAGGTACTCCTGGCCCTATCTGCCTAAGCCTCCAGAAACTCTGGTGCCAATCGATCGGTTTTGATTGGAAAAGCCAAGCGATCCTCAAGAGCAAATCCTAGAGGGTTTCGAACTCAATGGTCCAAGGCAACCCGATCACAAGGAGGCAACGCTGCCGAGTCCAAAAACCACCACAATTGACCTTCGACCGGATTAATCGCCTGAGCCGGATACAAAACCGGATCCTTCGGGCCATGCCAAACCACCTCCAGTGCCGGCGCTTTGGATTCTCCACAGACCAAAAAAGCAACATTCCTGGCCCGATTGATCAGCGAAGCTGTCATCGTCAATCGAAACGACTCGAATTTGGGGACATAGTTAGCCACAAAACCATCCGTACTGTCCAAAGCCTGTGTCTCGGGAAATAAAGACGCCGTGTGGGCGTCATCCCCCAGCCCTAGTAACACAATGTCAATCCGACACGTATCACCCAATACACTGCGGATGGTTTGTCCATACTGATAAGCAGCCTTCTGGGGATCGTGCACATGGATCGGAACCGGATAAAAATTCGGAACTTGTTCCCCGCTCCCGATGCTCGTCGCAGGATCCAACCACCCAATACGAACCATCCTGAAATTGCTCTCGAGGTGATCCGACGGCACGTTGCGCTCGTCCCCCCATAGCAAATGCACCTTGCTCCAATCCAAACTGGTCAAGCAAGAGCACGCAATCAATTCATAAAGCCGCTTGGGTGTAGATCCCCCAGACAATGCCAATACACACCTGCCCCGTTGCTCGATCGATTGACGAATCGAATCGATCAACCAAAAACAGGCCGCCGAAGCAACTTCTTCAGCACTCGGTTTCACGACTACGTTGGAATTCATTATAGTATAGATCCAGACAGATCGCCCGGTTCACCCCAAATGCGTGATCCCGGAAAAACGATCCCTAGAGTATTAGCTCAACGAGTCTTTGGCAAGGGACCTACAGACGGATGCAATTGACGACAGCACAGATATGGGAACGCATCCACTTAGCAGGAATCGCTACCCCGGAACAATGCCGACAGTGGGCCAAATCTGTCTCAGAGTCCCTAGGTAACGCCTCCAACGCCGATCCCGCCGCAGTCATCAAAGAACTGGTTCAACAAGACAAACTCAGCCCCTACCAAGCCAATGTTCTTTACCGAGGCCTAGCCCATCCACTGCAGTTAGGAAAACTCCGCGTCACCAGGTCGCTGGAGTCTCAACGCGGGCCCTTCTGGTACGAAGGTGAAGACGCAGCAAGTGCACGCTGGTCAGCTTTCCCCCCAAAAGCCGTCTGGATGGTTGCTATCCCCGATGAACAACTCGCCAATCCACAGTTCCAAGAATGGCCTCCAAGCCTGCAATGGGCTCAGCAACACTGCCAAGCACAATCGCCCCACCTGGATCGATGGGTCAGTTCCAGCGCTACTCTCAAACACCTCTACGCCGTGTGCGAATCCGTTCCAGGTCTACTGCTGAGCGAATTGCTCCAACAAGGCCCCCTCTCAACAACCCAAGCACATCGAATGCTTCGTGATGTCGCCATGGGCCTGAAGTTCCTTCATCTTCACCGCCTGCCTCACGGTCACCTATCGACGCACGCCGTGGTATGGAACGAAATGCGAGGCTTCCTCCTTATGAGAGACCCGCTCTTTCCTCCGAGATCCCCCTACCACGCACCCACACTCAGCGTCCTAGGAGGGCACCAAGAAAGACTCGCTCTTGCCGCTCCCGAACTGATCCTGCCCGATGCTCAGCCATCTATCCTCTCAGATCTCTATGCCCTGGGTTGCCTTTGGTTCCGATGCCTCACAGGTAACTGGCCCGTCGATCCAGGTCCCGATGCCTCCCCAACCACCTGGGCCAAACTCCATGCCCAAGTCCCCGTCGTGGTTCCCAACAAAATCCCAGATATCCAAAAACGATGCCTGCTTCACCTACTTGCCAAAAACCCAACCCACCGATTCCAAGAAATCGAACATCTACTACGCGCACTCGATCAACTTGTCCTTGCCCAAACGCCTGAACCAACCCAACCTTCAAACCCCAAACCATCCACGGCTATACCCACAACACCAACCATTTCCCCAGCCAATCAACCACTAGCCACCAAACCACTAGCCACCAAACCACCAGCCACCAAACCACTAGCCACCGCACCACTTGCCACCAAGCCACCAGCCACCAAACCACTTGCCACCGAACCACCAGCCACCAAACCACCAGCCACCAAACCACCAACCACCAAACCACTAGCCACTACACCACTAGCCACTACACCACTAGCCACTACACCACTTGCCACCAAGCCACCAGCCGAAAAAATCAACGAGCCTGAATCAACCCACCGCCCCATCAAGAAAAAAAACAACAAGAAAAAAGCCTCACCCAAGCCCTTTGGACCGCGCAAAAAAGCCAAACGACCCGTCTGGTTCATGCCCCTGATCGTCGCTTGCTCCCTGCTCCTATTCTCCGTACTGCTGATCGTACTTCGAGGAAACAAACAAGGCCTTGTCAACATAGAATCCAATCCAATCCCCAAAGCCAGCCCTGAGTCGATCTCATCGAATCAAACCACGACGACCAACTCAGGAAGCAAATCCGATTCGACCGGCATCGACCCGATGCTCGAATACTACAACATCAAAACCGAAGACCCAAACGCTCCGTGGACTCCTCCCTCTATCGGTGCCCCCTACTCGACCGAAATGCTCCCAGCAGGTCTAGAAGCCCTCTTGATTCTCTCGCCAAACTGCTACCTTCAGTCCAACGATACCAGCACCGAAATCGCTCAATGGTGGATGAGCTTGTACCCCCATGACTCCTTGCTCACAGATCTACCCACGCTGTCCACCGAATCCTTGTCGTCCTTGAGCATCGCTTGGTACGCCGGTGAATCCACAGGGAACTATCGAAAGGTCTATCGCATCGGCTGGAAAGAACCAAAGAACCTCGAAACCCTCGTCCCTGATATCAAATCGTGGTCCAGCCAAGATATCCAAACCGATAACAAGAAATATCGTTACTGGACCAAAGAGCAACAAGGTCGATTACTTGCCTTGATCACTGACGATTTCTCCTCAAAATCCGACCAACAAGTCAAACGGATTTCCATCGGAACCTTCGACCTTCTAAAACCCCTGCTGGATAGCCAAGGTAAACCAGGCCCGTTGCGAAGGCAGCTCGATGCAGTCCTCCAAAATACCGACTCCCGTGCCGATGTGACTTTCCTGGCCGCCCCAAGCTTCCTGTTTGTCGACGGTAAACAAATGTTCGGCGACCATTCCGAAAAAATCCAAGGCTTGATGCGCCAAGTCATCGACGATCGTGTTCAAGCAATCTTGGTTCGCACCCATTTCGAACCGCAACTCTACTTGGAATACCGAATGTTTGGAAACGATATCCAAAGCGCTCCACGCGACGCGATTGAGCTTAAGAAAAAACTTAACACCCTTGCCGACTCCCTGGAATCTCAATGGGCCTTACAACCCGCTGCTGCATACTGGCGTGCCATCGCCAACCGCTTCCCTCAAATGCTTAGATCGGTCAACAAGTACGCAAGATCCGCCGCAGAGGATGGACAAGTCGTCTTCAATGTTTATCTCCCCAAAGAAGCCGCCTCCAACTTGGCCATCGGATCGTGGATGGCCCTGCAATCCCCGGCTTCCTCCGGACCTATTAAAACCACACCCGCCAATAAACCTACAACCAATACCGCAAAAACTATCGATGAAATGCTCGAAGCAAAAATTAGCTTGAAAGTCGAACAAGAATCTCTCGAAGTAGTAGTCCAATCCATCGCCAGCGAACTCAAAGAGAGTCACACAGGAGGTGTTGAAACTCTCCCAATGGCGATCAATGGTACCGCGTTTCAAAAAGACGGGATCACACGCAATCAGCAAATTCGCAACTTCGAATACAAAGACGCCCCCGTCGGCGAAGTCCTCACTGCCCTTTGCCGCCGCGCCAATCCCGTCACAACCGTCCAACAACCCAACGAAAAAGATCAAAAGGTAGTTTGGCTAATCCTCGATGACCCAAATTCACCCAGCAAAAAGAAACTCGATATGACCACTAGGGCTTGGGCTCAAAGCAATCAAGCGACACTTCCCAAAGTCTTTGTCGAACAATAAACCAACTTGCACAGCTAAGTCAGCTTTTTGGGAATCAACCAAGCTGCCAACACCCCTAGACCGTATAGCATCGCACAGGCCGATCCGATTCGAGGGTAACTGTTGCCAAAAAATGGCAATAGACTCCCAGCCCCAAATACCCCAATCGCCGTGGCAAACCGCCCAAAATTATAAGCTAGTCCGCAACCAGATGCCCGTGCCGAAGTTGGAAACAAAGCGGGAAGGTAAACCGCGAGCCACCCAAAAAAAAGGGTGGTAACAAACCCTTGAACAAATACCGTTGGATGAAACCAAGGTTGAAGCGGACCCGTGGCAAGAAACATGTACAGCGTCAAGGCAACCGAGCCTATGCTAATTCCGAAGTAACTAAGCCTTGGTCCCATCCACGTTGCGATCTGCGCTCCAAAAAAACTACCTAAGGTTGCTCCTAATGCCCACCATCCCTGCGTGACCGATTTGTAACCCGCATCGCTTGCCCCCGCAACAGAGTCAGCCCATGGTATCATCCACTTGCTGGCCGACCAAGCAGATACAAGCGGTATCGACGACAAGAGCATCGCTAGAAGCGTGACTCGCCAAAGACTTCCGGAAAATAGTAAGGACCCCTCCGGATCGTTGATCTCCAAATCAACCGCAGAACTGGCCTTGGACTGCCGACTCAATAGCCATGAAGGCGACTCCGGCAATAATACCAAAACAAATATACCCAACAAACCTGGAAGGCCAGCGAGCATAAACAACCAACGCCACGAATCAGCAGTGATCGGATACATTCGAGTTATCTGAGAAATAACAAGTATCCCAGCATTAAGCCCAGCGCTCATGATCCCAGCAACCCAAGCTCGCGATGCCTTGGGCCAACACTCCGCCACCAATGCCATCCCATTGGGCCACATTCCCCCAACCCCTAAACCCACCAGAAACCTCAAGCAAAGCATCTGGTTTTGATTTTGCACCCAAGCCCCCAACAACGCGAAGATCGAGTAGAAAAGGATGCTAACACCCATCGCTTTGCTTCTGCCAATCCGATCCCCAAGCCTCCCAAGAACGATACCTCCAATCGCAGCCCCCAGCATCAGCGAAGCAGTGAACCACGCAAACCATTCCTGGCCAAGCGGTTTGGTATAGTCATGGCCGATTAGGCTCTGAGATACCGATAGAGAAGCCACCGGCATTAAACCCAGTTCGATGCCGTCAAAGAGCAATCCCAAACTCGATGCTCCAAGAACTAACCACCGCGCTCCCAAGGAGAGCTTCGACGCATCTTCACTACTCATGAGTTCCCTCTGGCTCGCAACGCTTCGAAGATGGCGCTGTTATCTAAATCCCCAAGCCCTTGCACCTGAGCCTTTTCTAAAAGCGTTCGATGAGCCTGAGTCAAAGGCAACTCCAGCCCCAATTCTTCCGAACACTGAAGCATCAATCGAACATCCTTTAAATGCTGCGACAATCGAGCTTGGACACTGTACTGACTGCGCACCATCTTGGGCCCCTTGGTATCCATCTGCTTGGAATAAGCACCACTGCCTTTGAGAACCTCCAACGATGTATCTAAATCGATCTTCAACGCCTCAGCCAACGCCAGCCCCTCGGCTAACGCCGCTCGGTTCAAACCCAAAACAAGATTGCTCACAAGCTTCATCTTGGCCGCATTACCAGATGCCCCAACATAGAATGTCTCTTTGCCCAGAACTCTCCAAACATCTTCGCACGCACCAAAAGCATCTGAGTCCCCCGCAGCAATCACTGTCGCTTGGCCCTCTCGCGTCTGTTGGCTCGATCCCGAAATCGGTGCTTCTAGGTAGACACTCCCTCGACCCGCAAGCAATTCGACAAACGTCTGACTCGCCTTAGGATCACCCGTGGTCGTGTCAATCACAACTTGATTCGGAGAAAAGCGATCCTCCCAAGCTTGAAATACCTCGCCGACAACTTCACTCGAATACAAACTGATGATCACTCGCGAACACTGATCCAATGGGCAATCCGACCATCTAGCTCCCAAAGCTACCAAGTCATCAGCCTTTTGTTCCGTTCTATTCCAAACATAAACGACATATCCAGCATCCAAAAAACGCTCGGTGATCGCTCTGCCCATGAGCCCTAGACCGACGATACCAATCGGCGATTTCAAATCAAATCGTAAGTTATCGAACGACATTGGTGATTGCAAAGTCCCTGCGTTAGAACAACACCTAAAAGCCAGTCTCAATGATCCTCTGACGATAGCGAGTGTCTGATTATAGAGTATCATGGACAGTAAATCCGCTGCCCATGCACTTAACCGGATAAAACATCACTTCTTGGAAAGCCGCACCTTCTCATTGTGCTTAGCAGAACCTGGTGGAAAATATGGAATTCTTAGCAGCTCATTGGAAGCACCTTTTACTTGCCAACTATGCTGTCGAGCCAAAACTGCTGGAACCTTTCGTACCTGCCAAAACTAAACTCGATCTCTTCGAAGGAAATTGCTTCGTCTCCTTGGTTGCGTTCTTGTTCGATCAAACCAAAATCCTCGGAATACCAATTCCCATGCACCGAAGATTCGAAGAAGTGAATCTGCGGTTCTACGTTGTGCCAGATCGTGATCCTAGCCTTAGAGCCGTCACTTTCATCCGAGAAATCGTCCCAAGAGTCGCTATCCCCATGATCGCCAATACTCTCTTTAACGAGAACTACGTCGCAACTCCAATGAGCCATCGATTCGATCCCTCGGATCCGCGTCAAAATGGTGTCCGATTTGCTGAGTACTCCTGGGGAAAGAACTTGGAACATCGTGTATCGGCACACATCAACAGGCCACTGGAACTACCACCTCAAGGCTCCTTGGGTGAATTCATCACCGAACACTATTGGGGGTATGCGAAAGGCCCTAAGCGGACGCTGGAATATCGAGTCAAGCATCCGCAATGGATTAGTTGCCTTGTCGATGATTATCAAATCGATGTGGACTTTGCAAGCGTCTACGGAAAGGAGTTCGGATTCTTGAATGAATCCCGTCCTGCAAACTTTCTCTATGCTCTAGGCTCAAATGTCACCGTGTCTTTTCCAGCCAGTTTGTAACTGCGCAATAAGCCCTACCCTGCTTTGGCCAAACGCCCCAGAACCTCATCCTGCACCCGCGTATGAGACAGATGCCCAAGCGATGGAACAACCAGATCAGGTTGATAGGCGTAACGCCTGAGGTCTTGCTCACAAGTGGATCCCGAAAGAACCAGCACCGTCTTGTACTCAAGCTGGGTCCCCCCCAAGATATCAGTTTCCATCGTATCACCGATAACCACTGTCTCATCAGTGCTTAAGCCTAGTTCCTTGCGGGCAGCACGAAGCATGATCGGACTCGGTTTGCCAACACTAAAGGCTTTGACCCCTGAAGCCGACTCGAGCATCGCCACCACCGCTCCACAACCAGGCCTTAGTCCATGCTGCGTCGGACAATTTGGATCCATATTCGTCGCAACAAGCTTTGCCCCAGAGAGAATCATGCGCAGTGCTTGCTCAGCCATCTCAAAATTGAGATTCCTCCCCTCACCTACAACCACATAATCAGGATCTTTGTCAACAATCGAAAACCCATTCTTGTGCAATGCAGTCAGCAATCCACCTTCACCGATCACATAAGCCGTTCCATTAGGCTTTTGCGAAGCTAGAAACCGGGCAGTCGCCATCGCGCAAGTGTACACATGGGATTCTCCGACCTGTATGCCAAGCCGCTCAAGCTTCTTGGCGACATCCCTGCGAGTTCGCTGAGAGTTGTTCGTCAAAAAAAGAAATGGAACCCCCTGCGATTGCAACTGCTCAATGAACTTGTCCGCCCCGGGGATCAGTTCTCCTCCCCTATAAATCACTCCGTCCATATCGATCAAATAGCCTGGCATGGAACGCTGGTCCTTAACGTGGAACTGGACCGGAACCGCTACGCGTACTGCTTAGCCAATGAACTCCAATCCGCCAATAGATCGATGGAACGCAAGTGCCGTGCCAATACACCAAACGGCATCCATCGAGATCTTTACGCGAAAACCTCAATGGCAAGTTATTCCCCCCGAGATGCTCGATGTGGGAGCGTTAGTCCTGCCATAACCCAACTGTTTTCTTCGGAATCAAAAAAAAGTCCAACTCGCATGAAACAGCTTCCGCCCAAAGAATAAGCACCATTGGCCTGGATTGCTGGCTTATCACGGTTACTGGCTCTGTGATGACACCAAACGAAATGCATCCATCGCGATCCCTAAGAGCATCACAGCCAGTACCAACCAAGCGACATACCACCACCATGGCCTGAGTCTCCCAGGTCGCTTTTGCCCAAACTCCCTCTCCAGAAAATCCTCATAGTCAAAGTCATCCTCCAGAGCGTCCTGGGCACCGAATTCATATCCGCAGTGATGACAACTTCGGGCGGTCGTTCGAACACGCTTCCCGCACCCTGCACAATCCATGAATTCAATCGATCCTGGCATTACTGAACCCGCGTGTCAAAAGTCCGATCAGGGATAATCATGGATATTTGTAAGCTGGATTGTCTGGATCAAAGTCCTGGTCCTCCAGTTTGACATTCAATTGCAATTGCTCGTAAACAAACTCCTCGTCCAAAATCGGCTCGCCATCAGGAGTCTCAGGCCACAGGTAACTGGCATAACGGATTGGAATCCCATACTCTAAGTCAATGTCGATGATCGCTTTAAAAAACTCATGGTCAATGTTTCTTTCACCAAGGATCACTTGACGCTCCGGGTGACAAACCTCAATTCGTGTGCACTCCCGACCAGCCGTCTGGACTGACTGATCTATCCGCACCAAACATTCGCCCAGACTACGATCCCGATGACCTTTACTAAGCAACTTCGTCAGCAATCGCTCAAACCCAATGTCGCTGACAGGATATCGATTCCCCAGCATCGCCAATCGACTCGTGGGCGAAAGCTCCAAACGCGTGAGATTCAAAAAACCAGACTCATGAACCACCATCAAATCGTCGTTGATCCCCTCTCGCCAAATCACCTCGCGTCCCGACTGAGACTTAGGCTCGATAAACCTTAAATATACATCGATCCGGCGAAGCTGAGTCTCTGGAGATATTTCGCGATAACGCAACTTCAACTCCATGGTGGACTCTGGCCCTAATTCTTTACCAATACGTTCGCGTTTTCGAACGGTTGCACGATAATCGCGATGCTCAACCTGATGCCGCTGCAGCGATGCTTTCGCAAGACGCAAGACCTCATCCAAAGGATGCCCCTGGTCGGCTAACAACTCTGGCAACCTCGGGTCGCTAAACGCACTGGAATCTGGACGCAGAGGACTTCGAAACAACTGGCTTGAAATCCACATTGCAAAAAACACCGACGCGATGGCTAAACCGGCAACCAAAATCAACCATCTGGTCAATCGTGAAGACCAAATTCCGAACCCTTGTCTAACCACGGTTGCACCTCTTTTTGCTCGATCCTTCTTGCGACTTCAAATCCAAATGCCGTCAGGGAAAAATCCCGATGCAAATGATGCATCACCAAACCTAATTCACAAAGCTGCCTAAATCCTTCCAAAAATAAAACCGTTGTCTC
>JAGWZB010000573.1 GCA_018969045.1 Planctomycetota bacterium
GGGGATGGGCTATTCAGGAGCCTTGAACTTGCCTAGTTGGGTTTCCATGCGACGGATCGCCTTGCGCATCTCGGGCAGTCTGCTCATTACCGCATACACTTGAGCTTGTTGGTAAATCGGAACCGCCGGGCTGCCCAAAAGGATTTGATCCGGATCGACATCGGCAGCAACTCCGGATTGAGCTCCGATCTGCGTGCGGTCTCCTACATGAATATGGTCCTTCAGCCCGACTTGGCCGGCCAGAACCACATAATCACCAGTGCTGCTACTGCCAGCAATCCCTACTTGAGAACATATCAAGTTGTGCTTGCCGATGGTGCAATTATGGGCGATTTGAACGAGGTTATCGATTTTTGTTCCTGCTCCAATTCGCGTTGCACCATAAGTACCCCGGTCGATGGTGGTGTTGGCACCGACTTCCACATCGCTTTCGATTTCAACCCAACCCAACTGTGGAGCGGGCAGATGCTGGCCATTGACAAGCTTGTACCCAAACCCATGCGCACCGATCACGGTATTGGCATGAAGGATAACGCGATCCCCCAAGACGCAGCCGGGATAAAGCACTACACCAGGGAACAGCTGGCAATCGCGCCCGATCTTGCATCCTGGCATCAGAGTCACGCCTCGATGCAGATGGCAACCAGCCCCCACGACACAGTCTGCATCGATGGAAACTCCCGCGTCGATGAATGTCTCACGATCGACCGAAGCACTCGGGTGGATACTTGCACTCGGATGAACCCCATGGGGTCTGTCCAACACCACCGCAGGCTTGAACCGCTTGCAGATGGCGGTAAAAGCTTCATGCGGATTCTTGACGACGATTTGTGGAATCGAGATGCCTGGAATCGGTGCCGGTGTGATCACTGCCGATGCTTGGGTCCTAGCAAGCTTGTCGGCATGCTTGATGTCATCGACCAAGGTGATGCAGCCCGGGCGAGCTTGGGACAACGGGACCGCTGCGATCAAAAGCAACGCGGCCAAGTGGCCTTGTGAGTCGTCTTGGCCATCGGATCGGCTAGGATCGGACTGGCCCAGTACCAATTCCCCCTGGACTTGATTTGCCAACTCAGAGATCGCGATTCCGGCCATGATCCAACTCCCTTTGTCATGTCGCTCGTTTATCGTTCCAGATTGCGTCGATCCAAGAGTTTAGCCTACCTAGCTTGTGCAAATCAACACCGTTTGGCATAGTCTTGGGAATCGAAAAATGTTAGGCTCGACGGATCCTTTTTTAAACAACTCGACAGGGAATGTGGGAGACCATGTTCAAAACGATCCCCAAAGCAGCGATACTCAGCATGGTAGGGCCCATGGCCTTGCTCCTTGCCGGCTATTTGGGGTGGCGATTCTACGGGGCGAAAGCTCTCGATACGACTTACTATGCCATCAAGCAGGAAAATATCCACATCAGCGACCGACCTGGGTGGCTGAGAAACGAAATCGTCTCGGATGTGGTTGCTGAGGTTTACCAAACACGTGGACTTGGGCGGATGAGTCTGCTGGATGACCAGACCAGCGCGATAATTGCCAAAGCCTTCGATAGCCATCCCTGGATCAAAAAAACGCACCGTGTCCACAGTATGGCAGGCGGTCAAATCATGATCAGTGCCGAATTTCGCCAACCCTTAGCTATGGTGCACTGCGAACCTGAAACCGATCGTCAGACGGGCGCTCTGAGCCAGGAGAGTTTTCTACCGATCGATGGCGAAGGGGTCTTGTTGCCTACAAAAGATTTTTCGCAGGACGATATTCCCAATT
>JAGWZB010000574.1 GCA_018969045.1 Planctomycetota bacterium
CAGCAAGCTTGCTCTCAGGATATGCATTGGCAGGTTACCAAGGTTAGCAAGTTGTTTCATGGCGAAGGTGGCACGCTTGCGGATTTTGATGGCGATGGAGCTATGGATATCGCTGCTGGATATCAGATCTTTTTTGGCCCTGATTTCAAAGATTCGACCAATCTCTCTGCAGCGAATCCTTACAACATCAACGGGTATTCGGAATACTTTTTCGGCTTCGATGCAGACATCGATTCCGATGGAGATACAGACATCCTGATCGTTGGATTCCCAGGTGCCGCTGCGCATTGGTACCGAAACCCAGGTAAATCCCAAGCTCGCGGCGGAAATTGGGAGCGGTTCACCGTCATGGATGTTGTCGACAATGAGTCTCCGATGCTTAAGGATATCGATGGCGACGCAAAGCCCGATCTGATCTGTTCTACAGCCGGGCAATATGGTTATGCGAAAATTGGTTCAGATCCGACTAAGCCATGGGAGTTTCACCCCGTCAGTGAACCTGGCCCTTATCAACGCTTCACCCACGGGATAGGGATTGGGGATGTCAATGATGACAAACACCAGGATTTACTTGCTAAAAACGGATGGTGGGAAAATCCCGGTTCTCCCGATCGCAACAAGCTTTGGATCTTCCATCCTTTTGAGTTTTCGGGTCCCGGAGGCGCACAAATGCATGCCGTTGATCTGGACGGTGATGGGAAAACCGAAGTTGTTACATCGCTGGCCGCTCACGCCTATGGACTCGCTGTCTTCAAAAAGAGCCCAGGTGACAAAGAGTACCGCTGGACGCGAATCGACATCATGACCGACAAACCAGAGTCGTCCCCGACCGGACTTGCGATATCCCAGCTTCATGCGATCGAGATCGCCGATATCGATGGCGATTCGACCCCGGATATCGTCACTGGGAAAAGGTTTTGGGCTCACAATGGGAACGATCCAGGTGAGAACGATCTACCTCTTTTGGTTTGGTTCAAACCCCAAAGCGTCTCGGGTGGTTTGAAGTTTCTGCCTAACGTCATTCATGATGATAGCGGCGTAGGGACCCAAGTAACCGTCAAAGATTCCAATGGCGATGGCAAACTGGATGTGCTCTCGGTCAGCAAACGCGGAGTGCATCTGCTGACACAATCACAGGGTGCAAACAAGTCTCACACACAACATCCGCGCGATGCTCAAGATTCAGTCGCTTCCAAGTCGATTGCAATACAAGACGACCGTGGAGGCTTTCGTCCCGCGTGGACCGAATCCGAAGCGATGAACTTAGATTTAGAAACCGGCTCGACCATCGATTGGCAAGCTCGTGGCGGGGCTTTCTTCAACCAGCCGATCCGCAACCCAACCGGTGCCGGGAACAAGGCGAATATTCAGCAACAAGGCGAATTCTGGATCGGTTCCGCCGAGATCGGTACCGACAATGCCATGGGGACAATGACAAGCCAACCTTTCATCCTTCAACATCGATGGATATCTTACTTGGTCGGGGGCGGGCAATCCAAGGAAACTCGTGTCGAACTGCTGGACCATTCGTCCGGGCAAGTCCTACATACCCAGCATGGCAACAATGATGATACCCTCACTCGGGTTATGATTGATGCGGCAAAGTGGCATGGAAAAGCGATCCAAATTCGCCTCGTCGATGAAAGTCGAGAATCTTGGGGACACATTTCTTTCGACGACTTTCGTACCCACGACCAAGAACCAAAATAAGAGGGCTGAGCTACCCTCGAAACATCGATTTGGAGTACGAGCAACATGGTGCT
>JAGWZB010000139.1 GCA_018969045.1 Planctomycetota bacterium
GATAGCAACGACGTTACAGATGCGAGATAGTTCCGGCAGGATATGGCTAGTGACGATGAGCGTCTTGCCTTGGGCCGCCAGTTGCAAGAGCAGTTGCCTCATCTCGATGCGAGCTTTTGGGTCCAAGCCGTTTGCAGGTTCATCCAGAATGAGAACTTCAGGATCATGCAGCAGCGTCCGGGCGATCCCTACGCGTTGTTGCATCCCATGACTTAGACTCTCGACGTACCGGTCTTGCATGTAAGTCGTATTGGTTGTTTCCATCACCTCCTGAATACGAGCTTTGCGCTGTTTTCCAGGAATACCAAAAATCGCGCCAAAGAAGTCCAAGTACTCATGGACCCGCATGTTGTCGTACGAGCCGAACTTGTCGGGCATATATCCGACGAGCTGTTTGATCTTTGACGCGTTTTGGCTGCAGTCGACCCCTGCGATCCTGGCCGATCCACCGGTTGGCCGGGAGAGTCCCACAAGGATTTTGATCGTGGTTGTTTTGCCTGCACCGTTGGGGCCGATGAATCCGAGGATTTGCCCCCTGTCGACGTGGATCGAAAGATCATCCAAGGCTGTGAAATCGCCGTAGCGTTTGGTGAGGTTCTGGGTTTCAACGACTGTTTCGCTCATAGCTGGTTACTGATTGGATGTATGCAGGCAAAAATGAAGGGGATTGAAGGACTTGGGATGGGATCTGTGCTATCCGAGCTAGATGAACGTTATGGGTTAGCGCTCAGCGGATTGCTTGGAAGGGTCATTCCATGAACTTTGAGTCGCAGGTGTTTGATTCGCCATGGGATCGAGCTTCCAGCCTCTTGGTCTTCTGCCACTTCCAAACGCAGCGTCAGCAAACCATCTTGTAATTCTTCTAGCAACTGTGGGTCGGTAATTTTCGATTTCCAGGGAAGCGATGGGCCATCGAAGCTAACGATTTCAACGAGGGACTGATCACTGGATCGGATCCAGGAGAGTTTGACCTTGCGCCTAGGTGCTTGCAATTCCCAGTCAAAGTCGATTTCGGTGGGTTTAAGCGGGAGCACTTCTTGGGGCAATCGAAACTCGAGACTTGTCTCTGCACGATTGGAAGACTGGCTGATCCAACGCCCAGTGCCTTCGAGGAACACCGGTGAAGAATTCCCATCTCGTGAAATCTTGATGTCGATGAAAGGGTAGGGGACCGCGATTTTCACGCCTGGAGCGGGGCGACTAAGGGACAAGGGCATCGATACAAGAGCCGCACCGCGTTTTTCGATCTGCGAATTCCACTGTGGTGCTTGATCAAAAAGATCGGTCCAACCAAGCACCATTCGAGAGAGCGTTTGGGTGCGATCGGCGTTCTCTAATGCCTTGCGATAAATCGCACTTCTTCGTCGTTGTTCATCTCCGACGATGGCATCGAGGGTCCAGCGTTCGCCTTCGGCTGGATAAGCACCATCGATGAGGATCTGGGAGTCTGAAATTGGAGAACCAAGTACCGGAGCGCCAGGCACGTAGGCCACAACTGGGTTGAGGACTTTCGATGGCAGGTTGTCGGGCAGTTGGATCCGAACACCTTCGGATCCAAACTCCGCCTTAGCGATCGCTCGAACATCCGGCAAGGAAACTTCGGTTTGGTATCGCCAAGTCCCGGTGGGCCAATCCTGGTTAGTCATTTGCCACTTGTCGATGTCTTCGGTGACGATCGATTTGATCCCGCTTTGTATTTTTGGATCTGGGATCGCATAGCCCAAGAGTTTGCTTTCCAGCGCCATCGAGGAGTTTTGCGGCAGATAGACAGCAGCCGATTCCTTGAGCGTTGCACCGGACTTGGACTCCAATTGGACCAATTGAAACAGCGAAACCATCGCTGGAATATCACGCTTTTGAGACCATGCCAAGTAGACAAGTGGGAGCGAAGCACCGACGGCAAGCGCCGGGGCGATCCAACCCATGGCCTTAGCATCTCGAGCCGTCAAGCGCCAAAGGCTCAAGCCGACCAAGGCGGTGCAAAAGGACAAGAGGATTCCAGCGACGAGGCTTCGTGGAACCACCGGGTTGCCAATCTTTTCCAACGGATAATCGAGATCTTTGAGTGCGACCAAGGTCCCGGACCTTTTGACTTGGATCGAGTCGATGAGGTTCTTTGCCCATGGTTTGAGTTCATAATCGGACCGATAAAACGGGTCGTCGCTGAGTTGATTCTTGCGAGGTTGGATCCATGCGCTGCTTTCGAGCGACGTGATGATCAGTTCTCCGCGACCTACGGGCATAAGGATCGACGCGGGCCAACCCTCGATCGAGTGCTTGACGGTCCCTCCTTCTTGCATGAGGCGTTTGAGAATCACAGGGTCTTCGACGATAACTTTGGTGTCTTGGGGGGCAACAGAAATCCCGTTGGTGGTGACTTGAAACTCCGTCAGCTTGACCGAATCGATCGTACGGATTTGCTGGGTCGGTTCGAGCAACGGCTCAATCGCTTGGGTATCGATCGAGTCGAGCATAACCCAGATTCGACCTCCCGAATTCAAGAAGCTTTTGAGAGATCCGAGCGTGTTGGCATCCCTCAGTGGACCGGGCTCAGCGAGCATTAAAACATCGGTATTCTTCCAGTCGTTCTGGCTGGTGGGAAACTGGAGACCATCCAAACCGATGCAGTCCTTGCTCAGTTCCGCATCGATTCGGCTCGCCATGGCAGCTTCGTAGGTGGTCAATGGAGTTGTTTTCTCCCATCTCCAGTCCAGGGGTGGAGCTAGTTCACGTCCAAGGGCCGTTGCTGCGACGACCGGATTTTTGTTGGCTCGAAACACGGTCACTTTGCGAACAGCCGGTTCATCTCCCACGACGACCAAAGTCTCCTTGCCATCGACCATCGTGTAGAGCGAAGTTTCTACTTCGAACCTCGCATCTGGCAACGGGACGGTGGGTCGAACCGTGATTTCGCAGGTTCGAACTTGCTCGGGTGCAACGGAGACCTTGTACCGATCGTCGTCGGTCAGGTTTCCTGCGATGCGAGCAGAGACATATCCGGTTTGGTACTCTTTAGAACCGTTTCGGATGTTGCAACGAATCACGATCAGAGGATCCCCAAGGAGCATGCTCCTTGGGGACAGGGTTGCCGATTCGAGCGATAAACCTTGGCCTCCAGAGGAAGCTGCAAACCTAAGGTCTTCTTCTTGCGCCAAGCAACCCGGGGGGCAAGTGGCGTGCAAAAACAATCCCGGCAAGGTCAGCCAAAGAACCAGCAGGGCGAAATTGCGAAGATCCAGTTTGCGAGAATATAGAGTCATCGTAGATGGTGTTGAAGAGATCGAGGACGAGATCATCAATGTAGCAGATTTTAGCCAATGCATCGTCCAAAGGGGCATTTGGACCCTTAGGCCAGATCAATAATGCTCGCAGATTCGATGCTCGCCTTGCTCAAACTGCTCGCTGAGGGATCCGGCAATACGGTCGACGATCTGATCATCGCTCAAATTTCGGTAATCATCAGCCAGGAGCGGTTTGCCGAAAACCACAGCGATTGGCTTGGGGAACAGCCATTTGGATCCTTTGGGCATGCATTCATAAGCTCCGACGATAGTCACTGGGATCAGGGGAACTTCGGACCGTCGTGCGATGGGCAAGAAACCGGGCTTTAGGATTCCGATGGATCCATCGCTGGTCCTAGTTCCTTCGGGGAACAGCACAACCAACTCTCCGGCTCGCAATCTTGCAAGCATCTCTCGGAGTCCTTTTAGCCCTCCTCGCTCTCGATCGATTGGAATGGAATTCATCGCCCTGAGCAGCAGAGAAAACGCTGGATTTTTGAATAGTGTGCTGCGAGCAAGAAAGTTCAAATGCCGATTGCAAGCTAGCCCCACCAGCACTGGATCCATCCCCGATTGGTGCGTCGAAAGTAGCATGCCTCCTCCTTGGATGGGCACATGATGGCGACCTTCGACTCGGATTCGAAACCAAAGGACATAAACGATTCTTGCGATGGTTCGCAAGGTACGATAAAGCGCGTTTCGGGTGTAAAAACTCAAAAAGCTTTCTCGGGTTGAGTCCGAAGGCCTGGAACGAGACTTGCTCGGGCTTGAATCGTGTGGCTCTGGATCTGTCGCGGCTTGGTCGCTCATTGCCGTCTGCCCTGCCCGAGTCGGTCCTTGACGATTCCCAAGAGATGCTCGAGGACTTGTTGCTCGGTCATCCCGTCGGTGATAACGACGATTGCGTCGGGGGCTGCCCGCAGGGGACCCGCTTGACGGCTCGAATCGTTCTGGTCGCGTTGGTTTTGTTGGCTTAGGATTTCGTCGTAATCGGCGTCGATATTGTTGTCGAGCAATTGCTGAACCCGCCGGCGAGCGCGCTCCTGGGGAGATGCCGTCAAGAAGATCTTGCACTGAGCGTCGGGAAATGCCACGGTGCCTTGATCCCTCCCCTCGGTAACACAATGGCGGTCGGCGCATATTTTGCGTTGCTGCTGGACCATCAATTCGCGAATGCGAGGGTTCTCGGCGATCGGCTTGATCGACTTGGCCACCGTGGGGTTTCGGATTTCACGCGTCACGTCGTCTCGATTGAGTTTGACAGAACCTTTGGCCAATTCAATTTCGCAGGATTTGGCGATCTCCAAGGCGGCGCTTGGGTCGCTCAAGTCGATCTTCGCGCGAAGACAAGCCAACGTTACACAACGATACATCGCCCCAGTATCGAGGAAAAAGAAACCCAAGGCGTCGGCCAATTTCAGCGATACTGAGCTCTTTCCTGCACCGGCTGGGCCATCGATTGTTACGATCATCGAGTTTTTAATTACAATTGTTTATGTTGAATTCCAAGATAGTCCTCAGTTTAACGAAAACCGAAGTTCCCTCCAAACGAATTCCAGGAACTCGGATTTTTACTTCACACACCCATTTTCCATCGATGGCTTATCGAACACTTATGCGCAAATCACATCCGTTTTTGAAGCTTTCAAGACTCGGTTTGGTGACCTTGTCAACCATGGTAAGTTCCCCTGTTTTGTTGGCTCAGGAGAAACCTCAGTCGAGCGATCCGGTTGTTGCACCGGCGACAACGGAGTCTCAAGAGCCAGAGAAAAAGGAGACCCCCAAGGCACCTGCCAAAAAACAGGTTCGCGTGTTGGCTCTCAGTGGTGAATATGTCGACCTGCAGGGAGCTTCGGAATTCAATCCCACGGACCTGATCATGGGTGGAGGATTGGGCAAACCCAAGTCCTTCTATAAGTTGTGCGATTTGCTGGATGAACTTAGCCACGAGGAACTGGTAACCCATGTGGTATTCGATCTATCAGCCTCCTCTCTATCGATGAATCCGGCTCAACTGGACGAGTTTTCTCGCCGATTGACTCACTTGCGAGGGCATGGCAAAAAATGCATCGCTTGGCTCGAGTCGGCAAGCAACGTTCATGTATCGATCGCTGCTGGATGCGACGAGGTTTTGCTTGCGGATCTCGGAGGCATCGATATGCCATCGTCGTCGATGGAGACGATGTTCTACCGCGATGCCATGGATCTGTTGGGAGTTCAAGCTTCCGTGACCCGCGCAGGAGACTTCAAGGGTGCCGTGGAACCTTATGTCAATTCGGTCATGTCCAAGCATCTCAAAGAGCACTACTTGGCAATGCTCGATTCGATCAACAACGCCCAAGTTGGCCGGATTGCCAAGGGCCGAGGGCTTGCAGTCGGCGCTGTTCGGGAACTTCAAAAGAAGCGAATGATCTTGCCTGCCGAAGCTCTGGCAAGCCGTCTGGTCGATAAACTGGTGCCTTATGGTGCTTTGGAAAAGACGGTCATGGATAGCCTTGGTGAAGGCTACGAATGGACCAAACCCAAGACCAAGCCCAAAAAAGAGCTATCGATCTTTGAGCTCATGGGCCAAGCGATGGCACCCCCCAAAAACGCTCTTAAGATCAAAGACGATTCGATCGCGGTTTTGCATCTAAGCGGTGCGATCCAAGATGGAAAATCTCCCAGCGCAGGAAACATCGTATCTGGTCCTACGGTCAAACTCATCGAAGAACTGACTGCTGACGAGAAGGTCAAAGGAGTCGTCGTACGAATCAATTCCCCAGGTGGAAGCGCTACGGCAAGCGAAGCGATTCGCCAAGCCCTGGAGGTTTTGGCAAAGAAAAAACCGATCGCGTTTTCCATGGGTGAATTGGCTGCTTCGGGTGGGTACTGGATCACCTGCATCGGTCAACCAATCTTTGCCGAGCATGGCACCATCACTGGCTCGATCGGAGTCTTCTCGATGAAAGTCAGCGCCGGCGCTTTGGCCCGACGTGTCGGAGTTCATGTCGAATCGGTAACACTCGATTCGGCCGCTGGAATGAACGCTCTGAACCACGCTTGGACCGATGAAGAAACCGAGATGATGCAAAAATTCATTGGAACGGTATACGACAAGTTCCTTCAAATCGCTTCGGCTTCGCGAAGCATCCCTGTTGAGACCCTCAAGTCCCTAGCTGGTGGACGCGTTTGGTCAGGCGAACAAGCCAAAGCGAATCGACTTGTGGACCAGCTCGGTGGCCTCGATGATGCGCTGGCCATGGTCGCCAAGAATGCCAAGTTGGACAAATACAAAGTGATTCATCGTCCTGAGGCAACCGGTGGACTGGATCTTGGAAGCCTGCTCGGTGGACGCGAAGAGGATACCGATACCCTCGTGCCCCGAAGCATGCTCGGGATTCTGGAGTCGAAACTAACTCAAGTGCTCAAAGAGCATGGATTCCGAGGGGATTCGACACGATTGCTTCTGCGTTCGATCGACATTAGCGGCAAACAAGCACCGAAGGCTTGGGCGCTGCTAGGCGATGAGCTCAAGATACGCTAGCAATTCACTTTGGTTAGGGTGTCCGGTTGGGTGAACCGCTAATAGACGCTGATAATCGCTGATACCTGAGCCCGATCAAGCCACCCGGGCAAAACTGTCGATCACCATCGAGCGTAGCGATGGCTCATTGTGGTAGGCATATTCCATGTGCCGTGCCCCGTATTTAATCAAGTTCAATCGTACGCCGGCGGACGGCACAGCGGAGTGTGCCTGCTACCTTGCGCTGCCCTGGCCGACGGCACAGCGGAGTGTGCCTGCTACCTTGCGCTACCCTGGCCGACGGCACAGCGGAGTGTGCCTGCTACCTTGCGCTACCCCGGCCGACGGCACAGCGGAGTGTGCCTGCTACCTTGGGCTTGACTGTAGGACGGGGCTCTAACCCATTTTGTAGTTAGCAACAAAGGAAACAGCCGGCCCGGAGTCCCATGCTACGGTCGATGAGCCCTCTAACCTCAAGCCCGTTCTGAGCGTATCCCTTTCGCGAGTCTCCCAATTACCACTGTCGGATACTGGGTGGTATCATTTCCCAGAACGGGACTTTCACCCGGCGGATTAAACGCCGTAGAGAGGCATTAGATGATTTCTTCGAAATCATCCAATGACAGCTTGAAGGTGGCTGACTCTGCTTGAGGGTGGTTTGAAGCGATCTTCACTGATTTCGGAGAAATCAGCGACTCTCCTGGAGAAATCAACAACTCTGGAGAACTGGTTGAACCACCAAACAAAAGAGGCGATGGGGATCGACCCCATCGCCCCTTGAATTTTTTATGCCCGAGAGCTTGGTTTAAAGTTCAACGTTAAAGCTGGTTTGGCCTGGTTGAACGGTCACCGTGCGAGTCATGTTGGCTTCTTTCAAAGAAGCATCCACGCCGTTGAACACGGAGGTGTCTGAATTCTCGATAGGAGCCAAGAAATAAGCATACTTGCCTGGAACGACCGTTCCTTTAAAGCTCCCGTCTGCAGACACCTTCAATGGTGTCATGTGCCCAGACTCAAGCGGCTGTAGCATCAAAGTAACCGTCCCAAGTGGCTGACCGCCCTTGGTGAGCTTTCCGGACACATCGACAGGTGTGTCCATCAGCGGCACTTTGTACTGGCAGCCAACGCACAGAAAAACCAGGGCTAGCAATAGGAACAATCGCCTCTGACTCATCACTTACTCCGGCATCTCGTAGAGAATAGCATCGTTACGACCAACCATCCACTTTAGTACGATACCGTCGGTGCTGGCCGAGAGGAATTTCACCGATCCATCACCCATGGAAGCATTGCAACCTGCACCGTGGAAGGAAAATGGTTCATCATTTGGTCCGCAGTTGTTAACTGACCATTTGCACTCAGGTGGACCACCGGTTGGAGCTTGGAAGTTGTTGATCTTCGCAAGCCGACTTCCTGGAGCAATCGCATTGCTTGGTCCAGAATATCCGTTGGTGGCAGCATCCGCATCGGCCCAAGCGTACATGTGACGTCCAAGTGGCCCGGTCAGCATGTTCACTGGGAAAGCTGGAGTAGAAACTGGTGTGTATCGAGACGACAAGGCACCAAAGTGAGTCACGTTGGGGTGTGCGCGGCCTGCGTCTTCGATCACCATCACCGTGTTGGAAGTTCCATCGGTGGTGGATGCCAAACGGCTTCCTTCGCAGTCAAGCATTCCAAGAACTCGCATTTGGAAGTAGGCTGCATCCGAGGTAGGAGTTCGCATCCCGTACGTGGCAGAACCAACGCGGGAATCGACATCGGAAACTGCAACGAACATGTAGTCGATGCCACCAAGACGATCTACGGGATCTCGGCTACCAGTATCCAATGGGGTCGAAGGGCATACATAGGTCGGAATGCTCGTCTGAGCTGCAACCTGTCCGGATGGATGGGTTGGGTCATCGTAAGACTTTCCCTTGGTCGTACGATGGATGATGCATCCACTAGGGGTAATAAAGTTCGAGCCGCTGGGGGAAGCCCCATAGTGAGCGACGGAATTGGTCGTGAAATCGAACATGTTGAAGACCGTTTGTTGCTCAATGTAAGGAAGCAACAGCGTCGGTGTCGAATGCATCATGTAAACGGTCGTGCTACTTCCGGTGGAATCGCACTGACCACTGTGAGGGAGTCGCTTGTAAGCTGACTCATGGTTGGCAACTGCCAATCCAATTTGCTTAACATTGTTCGAGCAACTCATTCTGCGAGCCGCTTCGCGTGCTGCTTGGACCGCTGGTAGCAACAGACCAACCAAAATTCCGATGATCGCAATGACCACAAGCAATTCAACGAGCGTGAAGGCTCGTCGTTGCTTCCTTGCCCAACCCAATTTCCTCTGCATCAAACTCACTCCCAAAAATATGGAACCAATTATGGAACAACCAATGACATCTGCTTTTGGTGCATTGCGCATCAAAGCGGCAGAAATCTACCGAGCTGGGATGAAGAAGATAGCGAGGAGTTCACCAATTCACTTCAAATTAACACAATCTGAACCCATTCCAAATGATGCCTGCCGGATTGTTATGAATCCATGAAGAAACGATGAATGCATCGCAAACCGAATCGCCGGAGCCTGTAGGAATTCGCTTGTCTAATAGGTCAAGTTCCGCTCATGAACCGACAGGGCAAGCGACTCACCTTACGATATTGCGATCGTATGCTTCAAGTCAGCTCACGGCTGATACAACGGCAAATACCGATAATAGACCTCTAAACACATGCACCCCAAGGCAGTCGTGTAGATCCTGCCACCATGTCCGCCCCAGACGCATCGCGGATCCCACGAGCCGGCAAACTCACCCGATGGAACCTGTGTCCCTGTAAGCTCCTTTTTCATCGCTTCGTTCCATCGTTTCCAAACGTTTCTGTTCGAACCGGTTTGGTGAAGCGCCAATGTACCGTAGTACCAGTAGTAAAAATTGTTCTCACCACTGCCCGGGAGTTGACTAAGGAGCAATTGATGAGCTTCTTGAATCGCTTGGGCCGACATCGGCAAACCCAACATCGATCGCATGGCTAGAGCTTCCGCCGTCATCGGTGCGGTGGCTTGTTGGACCGATGGCCTCGATAGAGGTGTCAAATTGCGATAGACGGCTAGCCCCCCTGCACTGCCGGTACTGACCGAGTCGAGAAATCGCTGCAAGAGAACTCGACGGGAGCCTTCAAGCACGCAAGCTCGGCTGGTGTTTGCACTGCTTAGCAGCATCGCTTGCCAACCAAACTGACTTGTATCCCCGGGATCATCCGAAGAAAAGTCATAACGCCAACCACCGGTTTTTGGGTTCATCGCCTTGAGCGTATACCCGACCGCGCTGCGAATCGGATCAATCAACTTGGGATCTTGTGTCATCGCATAGGATTCTGCAAGCGCGATCCCAGCAATCCCGTGGCTATACATGCGAGAATAGCGGACCGTGGGTTGGTTCCCGATTTGTCCTTGTCCCGATAAATCTCCCGATGGAAATTGTTGCTGGCAAAGATAGTCGATCCCTCGCTTGAGGGTGGGTGCGTAAGGTCCCGAATCGGTATGGGTATGCCCTGCTCCTAGAAACGCAAGCAGGGCAAGTCCGGTCATCGCCGTATCTGCAAACCTGCCGGTATCGGCTCGGTAGACGGCATCGGATGCTGGGGAGACACTTACGCGACCTGCACCAAAACCTTGTGCACTCCACGAACCGTCAGGGGATTGTGACTTCGAGAGAAACTCCAAGGCCATAGCCACGGCGGCTTCGGTACTAGCATCCCCCCCATTTTGCATCGCAAGTGCTAAGCGATCCGGAGCGAATCGTAGCCGATAGACTTCGGGCACGTTTGCCAGCGATCGTGCGGGTTGTTTTGATGGGACTTCGATCGGCACGATCGGTGCGCTGGATTCCATCGAGTTGTTATCATCCGCCTGGAGCGAAGCGTCGATCGGGAGTTCGACTGGCTTTTCAAGCTCGGTTTGGATGTTGTCGGTCTGTGCAAGGAGCGTTAGCAGTTCATCCGATGGCGGCTCGGGAATGTCGTTGTCAAAGGGATGCAACTGGGGAATCGAATCGGCTGGCAATTCAACGGACCGGTTCCACAGGGCCGATTCCCCCAGTGCTTGGAACTCCGAGGGCTCGGCACTCTGGCTTGGATCGGCTTGAAGACTCGGTGGGTCGGGAACCGCTTCGGTTGGAGTCCAAGCCACCATCACTGGTCCGGCAGGGGGCTCATGGATCGACGGAGCATTGCCATGTCCTTGTCCACTGCCTTGTGCCCCATA
>JAGWZB010000140.1 GCA_018969045.1 Planctomycetota bacterium
AGGTATGGACTCATCGCACAGGTTTGATAGGTTAAGAATTCCTCAAACTTAATCACCCCAAGAATCAACTTCCAAACGACCAGCCCAACATGAACCGCAAGCAATCCACCCCAATGGCTCTTTCTCCTTTGGTCCTTGCTATTCGATGGATCACCCAAATTGCATGCGTGGTTTTTTCGTGCAATACCACTGCACTTGGACACGATGGAGACGAGTCGCACCACAAACCGACCAAGGTAGCTGACCGCGAATTAGCCGCGCCAACTCCAATGCCAGATCGAATCGTTCTG
Organism: Planctomycetota bacterium; assembly: GCA_018969045.1. Lineage (GTDB taxonomy): Bacteria > Planctomycetota > Planctomycetia > Pirellulales > Pirellulaceae > JBKCUI01. The sequence continues at coordinate 291 of JAGWZB010000140.1, forward strand.
ACATGGTCGGCTGATCCGACCACCACACAGAGCGTGACTTGGAGAACCAGCACTGTGGTCGAAGAGGCGTTTGCGGAGATCGCGGTGGCAACTCCAGGTCCAGAGTTTGCCAAAACCGCAGTCAAGCACAAGGCGGAATCGGTCGCTTTGAAAACCGACATCAACACAGCCCATTTTCACAGCCTAGTCTTCAAGGACTTACAGCCAGCCACCAAGTACGTTTACCGAGTTGGGGACGGAATCAACTGGAGCGAGTGGTTTCAGTTCCGTACAGCGAATATTCAACCCGAGCCGTTTTCGTTCGTTTATTTCGGTGATGCTCAGAACGATCTTCGCTCGCACTGGTCGCGCGTGATCCGCGAAGCGTATTCAGACGCCCCCAAAGCCCGCTTCCTGCTCCACGCAGGGGACTTGATCAACACAGCTCAGTCCGATGGCCAGTGGCATGAGTGGTTCGGTGCAGGATCCTGGTTAAACGCGATGATCCCCAATGTTCCAGTGGTTGGAAACCACGAGATGCATAAAGGGACCGACGATGTTCGCCGGGTGACTCACCATTGGCGACCGCAATTCACTCTTCCGAGCCATGGACCCGATGGATTGGAAGAAACCTGCTATAGCTTTGTTTACTCAAACTGCAGAATCGTGGTTCTAAACAGCAATCTTAAGCTCGATGAACAAGCCCAATGGCTCGACAAATTGCTACTTGAAAATACCAGTCCATGGGTCGTATGCACGTTCCATCACCCCATTTTTTCGACAGCCAACGATCGAGACAACGCCCAATTGCGGAAAACTTGGAAGCCGATCTTGGATAAATACAACGTCGATTTGGTTCTGCAAGGCCATGATCATACTTACGGTAGGACCGGGATTACGACCCCCAGCGAGCCAGCCGAAACCGTTGGCAACGTCGCCACAGGCCTTACTCATCGAGACGAACATACCGGGACGGTTTATGTCGTTTCGGTCAGTGGCCCTAAAATGTACAACATCGAACCAAAACCCTTTATGGTACGCGTTGCCGAGGACACTCAGCTTTACCAAGTCATCCACATTGACGGCACGAAGCTGCGGTACGAATCGCGCACCGCAGATGGCCAGCTCTACGATGCCTTTGAATTGACCAAGCAACTTGGGCAGCCCAATGGGTTATTAGAAATCCCTGCATCGATCCCCGAACGACGGCGCAAACCCGCAGCACCGGCAACGGACAAAGCCCCTGCAGGGGCCGATGCACCCGCTCCGTCCCCATCTCCTGCCAAATAAGCCTCTAGCCGTCGATCTCGATCTTGAGGTTGGGCTCACCGCTTGGAGGTATCGTCACCTTGATCTTTGGATCTTTTGGATTGCCGTACTTTCCTCCCAAGCGATCGGCTCCCGACGAACCACCTTCGCCACTTAGCGAAAAATCGGATTTACCCGAAGCTTCCCCAGGCCAGACGACGGTAATACCATAATCACCAGGAACCGCTCCATCGTCGTTTGCGAAAGTACGCACCGTGAATTCTCCTGAGTCCTCAGCAATTGCAAGAGGCTTTGGATCGTTCAATCTGGCCTTCTCCAACGGATGAAACACGACCAAGGCCTTGGCACACGGCTGCCCCTGCTTGGTCTTGATCACCCCTTTGACGGGTGCCGTTTTGGATACCCCTTGGCCGCAACCCACACAAGCCAACAAAACAGTTAGCGGCGCAATCCTGGTCATTCGGTCAAACATCGATTGAATATTCCATCGTCTGAAAAAGAGGTTACTCGTCCGTAGCCGAAGGCGAAAGCTCCGCTGGCGTCATCCCCGAACCCCGAGCTGTCAACAATGCAGCATAAACCTGAGGTGATATGTTCGCGCTGGTGAACTGAACACTCCCGTCGGCCATCGCATGCATGGCCCCACTGCCATGGAACGAATACGTTTCGTTGTCATTATGGCAATTGATCACGCAATTACCTGGACTGGTGGTTGTGCCGCTGATTGCTCCATCTAGACCGTAATCATTCTCATGATGTCCCCAACCACCGTCGTTGAGTTTACGTGTTGGGTCGATCTTGCCCATGATCCAGAAATCAGGCCTACCTGCATCCTCACACAGCAAAATCGTACGGCTTGTACCGTCAAGGATGTCAGCGATTCGAAAAGACTTGCGCTCGGTTTGGCCCAACAAAGGCCGCGCGCCGCTCCCCTTGATCTCAGGTGCCAGGGCACTGAACAAATCATTCTGGGTTGTCCCCGATGGATAGCCAAAGAAGGTAATGCTGCCGGGGTTGATCGAACTGCAAGTTGCATAGTCGGTGACAGCCAGATTTTGATAAGGGAACGGAGCTCCGAAACTAAACGTTCCAGATACCGTTCGCGAAGAACCACCCGGGGAGGATGGACAGATCAATGTTGGAATGGCGTTTCGAAGTACGGATTGGTTGTCTGGAGTTCCTGGAACGATCGAAGGAGAAGAGAACCAAGGGAATTTTATATTGTACTGTTGGTACAGCGTTCCACCTTCCATGAATGGTAAGAAGAAAACACTCCATGCGTGGACATTTGCAGGGTACGGTGAAGCTGGCTGGCCAGGTCCTCCAGGAGGAAATCCGATATCCACAAAAAGACTTGGAGGAAATCGCTTATAAGCGCTCTCGTGGTTGTGAGCAGCAAGTCCAAGTTGTCTCATGTTGTTGCTACAAGACATGCGTCGAGCAGCCTCACGGGCTGCCTGAACCGCCGGCAAGAGTAATCCAACTAGAATGCCGATGATCGCGATGACGACTAACAACTCCACCAATGTAAACGCTGTGCGATTGTGCTTTGATTGCTTAAGCATCATCCCTACCTATAAAAAAAGCATACTGAAAGACGAATGTCCTTCAGTATGCTGATCATCATGAGTATTCAATGAAGCTCTTGGAGAGGGTTCGGTGAAGAACGCCAGATTATTCCTCCGTTGGAATAATTTCGCTCATTTGGCTGCTGATCAAAGCAGCGACGATCGAAACAGGAGTGTTTGCCGACATGAATCGAACACTTCCGTCACACATAGCAGCGTGGCAACCGCTTCCATGGAACGAATACAGCTCATTGCTGTTGTTGCAGTTCATGGCACAAGGGCCCAAAGAGGTCACTCCGTCATCGGTAAAGCCATCGACCCAGAATTCCGCATCGGGATCTGCCCACCCGGCTCCGCTTGCACGGGAGTTTGGAAATGCTGTCATCCTTCGATAAAGCATCGGACGCCCGGCATCCTCTACCCAACTAAAGGTGTTCGAAGTCCCATCCAAAATATTCGCCAAGCGACTCTTGGGACGTTTGTTGTAGAACGGTGGGTTGAGTGCTGTGGTGAAAGAAGAGATCGTTCCCATCGGAAGAATCGCACCGATGTACTGTGTCGCATCCGTACTCGGGTTGGTCGGGTCGTAGCCTGGGATCGGACGCATCAAGTTGTAAGGAGCAAGACCCAGTTTGCCATTGACACCGTTTGCGATGGCATAGTCGGAGGTTGCAGCTTGCCATCTTGGAGCCGCCGTGCTCGAAGGAGCGTTGCCGGTATCGAGCATACGCTGCGGGCTAGAAGGGCATAGAAAGTTAGGGATCGGAGTCGCAATCGCCGCGGCGTTGACAGCCGAATTCCAGGACGCCTTCATGTTGTACAGGCTATAAACTGTCTGCTGCTCGATGAATGGAAGCAGAAAAATACCTGGACCATGAGTGATCGGACCGGTCGTCGAATCGGGAATAACATTCAGCTCAGGAACTGGATATCCCACCAAGGCATCCACCCGAGCAGGCGGGAAAAACTTGTACGCACTCTCAAAGTTCTGGAGTGCCAATCCTACTTGCTTCAGATTGTTCGAGCAGGACATCCGACGCGCTGCTTCTCGAGCCGCCTGTACCGCTGGCAACAGGAGCCCAACCAAGATTCCTATGATGGCAATGACCACCAAGAGCTCCACCAAAGTGAAGCCGGATTTAGAACGTTTCGACATAAATAACCCTTTGCAAAAAAACGAAAACAATAAAATCACTTCACCAATTCAAAAGCAGGCAATGAGGTTGATTTCTTCTCGACCGTTGCCTTCAAGCCAGATGTTTCCGGATCGGCGTACTTCTGGGGCAAGATTGGTTGATTGGAGTCTCGTTTGACCTGATCGCCACCCTCTTCATCCATGGGTTGCATCAACGCAATCCCAACTTTGTATTCGCCGGCGGGTGCCCCATCATTGGAACTGTAGGTGTGGATCGAGAACTTGCCGTTCTCATCGGTGGTTCCCTGTGGAATCTCTTGCCGTTTGAAATTCGTTTTGTCGACTGGCCTTAATACAACCGTTAGCCCCTTAAACGGTTTGCCATCGAACCGAACTTCTCCGGTGACAGGGTACGTTTTTTGATTGATGGTCTCGCCACAACCTACTGCGCACACAAACAACAATAGCACCCAACAACATCGCATCGTACTAGCCCGCATCGTCTCACCCCGCATCGTATCACCCCGCATCGTCTCACCGCCAACCAGATTTCCTGGAAACGTAACTTCCGCATCGTAGGTTCTGGGATCTATTTGACAGGCCCGCTTCGATGAAGAAGGCGTGAATTTAACGCGAAGATTTCTGTCGAATTTTCACGGGCGAGCATCGCTCCATTAATGACCCCTTAAGGGCTCCCAGTGCGCTAGGCCATCCCTGCCCACATTCATCAACAAAGTACGAAAAGAGAGGGATGGATCAGTCATGGTAGCTCTTGAGCGTCAGATCGAAATCATTTTGAAACACAGAGTCACAGAGTGCACAGAGCCTTGAGGACCTCTTCTTTTCTCTCTGTGTCCTTTGTGTCTCTGTGTTTTAAATCTTTGAGTCCCTTTCCAATCCCTGTCAAGTAACTCCTGACTTTTGACCCAGTCAATACTTTCACCCTCATAATATCCGAAACGAGTACGACTCGGCGTTCCGAAAAGGCCTTCACCTCCCAACCCTGTGGGATTTCGCCCAAAGGCGAGGGGACGCGGGGGACGGATTCGTGGCAGGGGAAGCGGAAGTGGACGAACCACTCGCGGTACAAGGATCGCGCCATCCTGGCCCAATTCGGGCCACCTAACGAACGAGCGGTGGCCGAACACTCAGTGGCTCTGCATGCTGATGGTAAGCACTGGCAAGTGCCGCTAAAGCCCACGCGGTCGCTTGCATGGAGATGAACTGATCGGTTTCATGAGGATCGCCATTGTCAAAGTACTCTTGTACCGGATTGGCAACACTCGATACGTGCCAAGATCCATCGGGCTGCTGCGTTCGCAGCAAATATCCAACCCCATAACGAAACCAAAGCGACTGGTAGACCGACGGCAACTTGTACTGCCGCTCGGTCTGCGCGAGGATTAGAAGCGACGTAGCAGTGGAATACGCGTCGCTTTGACGACCTGGCTCGTACCCCCATCCACCATCCGAATTTTGCATCGCCAGCAGTTTCTTACGGCGCTCTTGAACCTTCTTTTCCGACAAGCAACTCAGAATTTCCTTCATCTGATTCCAATCCGGACTATCCGCTCCATCCGTCGTTTTCAAGGCGGGCGCGGTCAAACCCGAAGGCACCGGTTGAGGGGTTGCCCCAGCACCTGGCAAGGGAGCCCCAAACCCCAATCCACCGTATGCAGGAGTGAAGGTTTGCAGCGCCAGGTAATCAAACCAGATGGCACCGCAAAGATCCTCGGTATTGCTGGGCTCTGGTTGGCTTACCCGCCAAAGAACCGCTCGGTACTTGGCCTTTGCAAGCTCTTTGTGCGAGACCTTGGAATTGGCGGTAGCACCTTGTTGTTCATAATGATGCAAACCAAACATCACCAGCGCAGTAGCCATGAACTCCGAAGAAGCCGCCGGAGGGCGCACCGAATGGATACGCCAGCGACCGTCGGCTTGTTGTGTCGAGATCGCTTTGCTGACCAAGTCATCCGATAGCTTGCCCCAATCGCTGCGACTGACCCCCATGGTCCATAGAGCATACCCAAGGGTCATGCCGCGACCACCGAGTTCTTCCTCCGGCTTCAAAGTCGCTAGCTCTCTTTCCAAGCTCTTCTTGCTAAATTCCACAATCCGATCACGCCTCGACTCCTGATCTCCCCAAATCCCCTGCCCCACACCCAAATTCGGGGATTGCAAACTCATCGCAAAAAGCGGGACAGCTTGGTGATGGCAGGAAAAGCAATCGCGATGGTTCGGGTAATTGTCGACACCTTGACCGACTCGCCTATCGCCTCGCTCGATGGCGACTTGAAGTGCCGCAGTCCGCTCTTTGGCAACCGCAGAGTGTTCGTTGAAGTGAAACGATTGGTGATTGAATTCAGGATCGTTCCAATCCTGCCATGGTTTCTGCGCCATCAAGGCTTGGGAGAACCCAACAAATAGAACAGCCAAGGCCAATAGACCGGCCAGGTGTCGCTTCATGATAGAACACTCCTGGAAAGAAATTTCCGAGGTGATTCGAAACGCCGTTCAACTCTAACTGTTTAAAGCATTCCCCAACAAGTTGGCAGCCCCGTCGAGGGACTCCATTGCAATGGTATGCGGGCCGTGAAACTCCGTGTAGTCGACGCTGAGCGATAAACCTTTAAGAAATCCACACAGAGCTCTGCCGGTCGAAAGCGGCAGGATCATGTCTTGGCGACCGTGGCTTTGGAATACCCAGAAGCTACGTGGTCGAGTCCGAAATGCATGTTCCCAAGCCGACTCGCAGATCAGGGCTCCGGACCAAGCGATCAGGCCCACCGGAGATATTCGCCTGGAGCGAATCGCTGTGTCGACCGAAAGCATCGCTCCTTGGGAAAAACCCCCAAGCACAATCTTTGCAGCCGACCATTGCTTGTCGCTTAAACAAGCTTCGATGCAGTTTTCGAGCGACTCTCGGGCTTCGTCAATTCCGGGCGGAATTTCGTTTCTCAAGGCATCTAAATTGTCAACGGCAGAGAGTTCGGCCAGTTTGGCCATGTTGATCAGCCACCACGCTCTGGCACCGGGCATCCCGTGAGACTCTTCCAGATCCATGGGTGCTGCAGGGAACAAGAAAGCCGGTTTGGACGATCCTTCGGGCAACGAAGGGACGATTTCTTCGGCCAGCGAGACAAGGTCCGTGCCGGAGGCTCCAAACCCATGGCATAACACAACGAGCAATTTGGGCTCAACGCCTCGGGGAGCGATGAGAATCGATTCGAGCCCGCCCCAGGCCTTTCGCTCTAAAAACCAGTTCTCAGCGTCGAACTTCATCGCGATTGGCTATTTCAGTTCTTTCAGGGCCGACCAAGCCAAATAGCCAAGCATGCCTGAGGCCGCGATGAACGCGATATCCATCATCAAGCTGGGATAGGAAAAGATCCCGCCTCCGCCAGTGAAAGACATTCCTAGGTCGGCAAGGAACAGCAGTCCTACGAGCCCGGCCACTACCAATCCAAGTAAACACAAGATTCTGGGCATCAATTACCTCGTCGCTCACCAAACAGGCCCACTTGCGTCAGATTCAAAAAAAGCATGATAACAAATGGTTCAAGACGCTTGCGTGAAGGGGAGCCATCGGCCAAAGTAGGCAGGCTAGTATAGTTGAAGTTTTCCGACTGTCAGCCACAGCAAACCACTCCAACGATTTTTCTTAAAAAACATTCCCCCCGTCGCTTACTTGGCGGGAAACTTTGACAAAACCGGCACTTATGGATCTTTGGAACGAGTTTAGGGCCGAAATGCCCGTCGCCGAAAAATGGGCTTATTTTGACCATGCCGCCGTAGGTCCGTTGCCCCGCCGGACCGCAGATGCGATCCAAAAATATTCCATCGAGGCCTCCAGCGACGGTGATTTCCACTGGCCTAACTGGTCCGCCAGCGCCGCTGAACTAAGAAATCACGGCGCTAAGCTCCTGGGTGCCAAGGCCGAGGAGATTGCTCTGGTCGCCAATACGACGCTCGGAATCCAAACCATCGCATTGGCGTTTCCATGGCGCACCGGCGACAGCATCGTGCTACCTAGCAACGAGTTTCCTAGCAACCAACTCCCTTGGATGGCCTTGGAGCATCGGGGCGTCGAAGTTCGACGCGTCGATCCCGAGCCGGATGGATCGATCGACCTGCAGAAGATCGCCCGAGCGATCGATGCCTCCACACGATTGGTCAGCCTCAGTTGGGTTGGATACTCCACAGGCCATCGAACGAACTTGATGGATGTCTGCCAGCTCGCCCATCGACAAGGGGCTCAAGTCTTCGTCGATGCCATTCAAGGACTCGGTGTTTTTCCATTAGACATCCGCCAAATCCCGATCGATTACGCCGCCGCCGATGGTCATAAATGGATGCTTGGTCCCGAAGGAGCTGGACTTCTTTACATTCGGGACAAGCATTTGGAAACGCTATCGAACGTCCTTGCAGGATGGAATTCCTTGGAAGCCAGTCATGAGTTTGTAAGCTCTGGAAAGAAGTTCAAACCATCGGCATCCCGTTACGAAGGTGGATCGGCCAACCATGTCGGCCAAATCGGTTTTCAAGCGAGCTTGGGCTTGCTCTTGCATTACGGTTGCCATGATCCCTCAAGCGGTTTTGCAGAACGTATTTTAGCGTTGGCCGAGTTTGCCAGGCAAGAACTCATGTCGAACGGAGCTTCATTGGCATGGCCGCCCCCCAAAAATCCAACAAGCCTCGATGGGACCGGTAGCGGAATTATATCGTTTAACATCCCAGACAAAGACCCTCAGGAAGTTCGTCGACACCTGATTCGATCGGGCGTTATCCTAAGTGTGCGGCACGGATCGCTTCGGATCGCCATTCATGCATACAACAACCCAAGCGATATCGAACGATTGATCGAAGCGATCAAGGGGATGAAATGACAAGAAAAATCGTAGTCGGGCTCGGTGAAGTCCTCTGGGATGTGTATCCGGACCAAGCCCTCTTTGGTGGTGCCCCAGCGAATTTCGCTTGCCATGCCGCTAGCCTCGGTGCCGACGCTCGGATCGCAAGTGCCGTTGGCCAAGATGCGTTGGGCAGCCGAGCGATCGATTGGTTGCTTCAACATGATCTCTCCTGCGATTGGATCGCTGTAGATCCAAAGCACCCCACCGGTTGCGTCGATATTTCTTTAGATGCTAAAGGGATGCCTGAGTATCGATTCGCGCACGACGTAGCCTGGGACTTCCTGGAGCTTAAGGTCCATTGGCAGCAACTGGCACAGACCTGCGATGCGGTTTGCTATGGAACACTTGCCCAACGCAGCCAGATCAGCTCCCAAACGATCCTGGAATTCCTCGATCGCACCAGTCCCCAGACGCTCAGAGTCTTCGATGTCAACCTCCGGCAGCAGTTCTATGGAGCCCAAGTTCTATCGGCATCGATCCAGCGTGCCAACATCGTCAAACTCAATCATGAAGAGCTTCCGATTGTCACAGCGCTACTAGGGATGGACCATGCTGCAGAGCTAGAGATGTGCGATCAGCTCATCCAACGTTTTTCCCTCAAAGCCTTGGCATTAACACGAGGAGCCCAAGGGTCGGCGGTTTATCTCGATGGCCAGTGGGACCAGCGATCTGCCCCCAAGATCCAAGCCATAGATACCGTAGGTGCCGGAGATGCATTCTCTGCGGCACTGATCATGGGGGTACTCCAAGGCAAACCGCTTGAGCAGATCCATGCACGCGCGGCCAGCATCGCGGCGTACGTTTGCACCCAGCGAGGTGCGGTTGTTCCAATCCCCAAGTCCTTGGTCGACTGAGTCGACTTACTCCAGAAAGTCTGGAGTTGCCTGGGCTCAAATCCCGACGGCTATGAACGTATCAACCGCTTCTTAGAACGCGGACTTGGCCGTAGAATAGAAGTTGGAAAAATTTCTGCGGGCCTTTGGTGGTAGTTTCGGTATGCAAATTCAATACAAGTACGATGTGATTGTCGTGGGTGCAGGTCATGCCGGGACCGAAGCGGCGGCGGCAGCGGCTCGGCTCGGAGCCAAAGTGGTTCTTTTGACGGGCAATCTGGATACCGTCGGTCAAATGAGTTGCAACCCGGCAATCGGCGGGGTTGCCAAAGGGCAAATCGTCCGTGAAATCGACGCCCTCGGTGGACTCATGGGCCAAACCATCGATCGCACTGGAATCCAATTCCGGTTGCTCAATAGCCGCAAAGGGGCTGCGATGCATTCACCGCGCGCCCAAGCCGACAAGAAAGCGTATCAGTTCGACATCAAACGCCAGATCGAAGAGAACCCAAACATCGATCTTCGTCAAGAACTCGTCGAAGACCTTGTCACCGAAGAGTGCGACGGCAAAACCTCGATTCGAGGAGTTCGGGTCCGAGGCGAAGCGATCTATCTTGCCGATGCAGTGGTTTTGACCACAGGTACGTTCCTTCAAGCCATCATGCATACAGGCGAAGCAAAAACGGCAGGAGGACGCGCCGGAGAAGGGACAACGTCGGGAATCAGCCAAGCGTTCGCTCGACTGAATTTTCGTGTCGAGCGATTCAAAACCGGTACACCAGCACGGCTCAATGGACGCACGATCGACTACTCGCAAACCGAAATGCAACCCGGAGACGATCGCCCTCAAGCATTCTCCTTCATGACCGACGCACTTGCTGAGCCACAACTCCCTTGCTGGATCACTTACACCAACCAAGCCGTCCATGAACTGATCCGCGCTAACCTTCAACGCGCTCCGATGTACACGGGCCAAATACGATCCTCAG
>JAGWZB010000141.1 GCA_018969045.1 Planctomycetota bacterium
CCAGGGGGCCGGGACTCTACCGTCTTCAAGATTTAGACGGAGACGATCGGTTCGAAAAAATCGATCGCATCATTCCGATGACCGGTGGCGGAGAGCATGGACCGCATGCGATCATCCCCGGTCCTGACGGACGGCTTTATCTATGCGCTGGAAACCAAACCGATCTACCCGAAAAAATCGATCGTTCCAGAGTCCCCAGGCACTGGAGCGAAGACCACATGCTGGGCCGTATGCCCGATGCGCGCGGGTTCATGGCCAATCGATTGGCCCCCGGAGGTTTTATCTTGAGCTTCAAGCCAGATGGCAGCGATGTCGAACTGGTTTCAACCGGGTTTCGAAACCAATACGACATCGCCTTCAATCCATTGGGGGATCTGTTCACCTACGATGCCGACATGGAATGGGATATCGGAACTCCATGGTATCGCCCCACACGTGTCAATCATGTCATCAGCGGGGCTGAATTCGGTTGGCGCAACGGAACCGGAAAGTGGCCAGAATACTTTGCAGATAGTTTTGGCGCTGTCGCCAACATCGGTTACGGTTCACCCACGGGGATCACCTTTGGAACCCGAGCCAAGTTCCCTGCCAAATTTCAGAATGCTCTGTTCATCAGCGACTGGAGCTATGGCGTTGTCTATGCAGTCCACTTGGAGCCCGAAGGAGCTTCCTACAAAAGCACCTTTGAGCCTTTCATCAGCGCCTCGCCGATGCCAGTGACCGATCTGCTGATCCACCCCGAGCAAGGTTGCATGTACATGACCATCGGAGGCCGAAAGACGCAATCGGCGCTGTATCGTATCCGTTACACAGGTAGCGAAAGCACCCAACCTGCCTCGTTCCCCGATAACGAACCTGCGAAAACCGCCAGAGCGGCCCGGCGGCAGCTCGAAGCCATGCACACCCCCGGAGCCAGTCTCGATATCACCGCAGCGATGCGGCACTTAGGAAGCCCCGATCGGGCTCTGCGAAGTGCCGCTCGCTTGGCCTTGGAACATTTCGACTCGAAACTATGGCGAGATCCAGTCCAACAAGCCCTACCCGCACAATCAGCGATCACCATGGCCGTTGCCTTGTCCCGCAAGGGAACCCCTGCCGACCAAGCCGACATCCAAAATAGTCTGCTGCGGTTGGATTGGAGTAAACTCAACAACACCCAGAGACTCGAATTGCTGAGAGCCTACCAATTGAGTTTCTTGCGACTAGGCCAAGGGGATCCCGCTGTGCGTCAAAAGATCGTCGCTCAACTGGACTCCCACTTCCCTGTTGCCGATGGTGACTCACTGGTCGATCGCGAACTAGCCCGAGTGCTGATCTACTTGAATGCTCCGAAGATCGTCGATCGTTGCGTCGCCCAAATGAATGGGTCGAACTCTGCCGAGCAGCAGATCCACTATGCGTTCTGCTTGAGAGAAGCCCAACAGGGTTGGACACCACAGACACGCAAAGCCTACTTTCAGTGGTTCTACGACATCGGGACAGCTCGCGGTGGCGCATCCTTTGGCGGATTCCTTGAGAATATTCGCAAGGTAGCCATCGGCAATCTTGAGGACGAGGACAAAAAGGAGCTAGGCGAACTCATCGGCCCCTTGCCCGCTCCAAAAGATCCACTTGCCGACCTTGCTCCAAGAGCACTGGTCAAACAATGGACAGTCGAGGAACTCTCGGAAAAATTCGCCGCCAAAAAAGGTGGCTTCAACTACGAACGAGGCAAACAAATGTTCGCCGTCGCTCAGTGCTACAAATGCCACCGCTTCGCAGGTCAAGGTGGAATCCAAGGTCCCGATCTGACCGCGTCCTCGCAAAGGTTCTCGACCAAGGACATGCTCACAGCCATCCTCGAACCCAATAAAGAGATCAGCGATCAGTACGAAGCCACCGTTTTTCAGACCGAAGAAGAGACGGTGATCGGTCGTGTTGCCAACCTCAACGGCGACAATCTGATGATCGCCACCAACATGCTCGATCCAGGCAATTTTACGAACCTCAAACGCAGTGACATTGTCGATATGAAACCGAGCAAGGTTTCGATGATGCCAAGCGGATTGCTCGATACGCTCAGCGAAGATGAGATCTTCGACTTGCTGGTCTACTTGCAATCTGGCGGAAATCCCAAGAGCGATCGGTATGCGAGCATCACTCCAGCGAGGTAAACGCTAGCTTTATCTGACATTGCGGGAAAACACTCGTTTTTGATACAAGGGACCTCTAAACGATTAGGGGTCCCTTTGCTCTTGCGAGTCGCAGATGCTTTCCCGTTGGACGATCCGAAAGAAGTTGCAGATCGCCATGGCGGTCTTAGGACTGGTCATCGCTGCATTAGGATACAGTTCTTTCCGTGGGGTTTATGCGTACAAAGAGCTTGTCGGAACCCTCAGCAGTCGTGCCAGCGAAATCCCATTGACGGCTGAGTTGACTCGGGCCATTGATGATTTGCGATTGGACAAAGAGCCGACGCAGACTCGCGAGGTTCTGAGTTTCTCGCTTCAAGACAATGATGCGTCGAGCAATTACACACGTCCTCCGTTCTCGGACCGATTGCAGCAGGTCCGAGAGATTTTGGCTCGTTACAAATCGAGATTGGAGAGTTCCCATTCCGACGCGTTATTTTTGGCAGACCGAAGCGAAGAGCTTCAAACGGCGGAGAAAATAGGAGAGTTGGTCAACGAGATCGCTTGGCGAAACGGACGCAAGGATTTGGGGACCAATCGAATTGCGCGGATGCAGCAAGACCAGGATCTCGATCAGCTTGGAGATCTTGCCCATCAGTTGCCCGATTTGCTGACACGTCGAATGATCAGTTTTCGAGACGAGGTTCGCACCCGGTATCGGACTTGGATCATCATGGCCTGGAGCAGCGCGATTGTGGCTGCGGGTATGCTTGTGGGTTTGTTTGTCTACGCTCGTTCGGCGGTGGTTCGCCCATTCAAAAACCTTCTCTATGGAGCGCGTCTAGTGGCTCAGTGCGACTTTGCGTATCGGATCCACACATCCAGTTCCGATGAAATCGCCGAGTTGGCTCATGCGATCAATCTCGGAGCGCAGAGTTTCTTGGCGATTCAGAAAGACTTGAAGGAGCAAGTTCGCCAGCGGTCTGAAGAGGTCATCCGCAACGAGCAATTAGCCAGCGTAGGATTTTTGGCAGCGGGTGTGGCTCATGAGATCAACAATCCCTTGGCCGCGATCGCTTGGAGTGCAGAGGCGCTTGAAGGGCGATTGCATCGAATTCTGCATCCGGTCCTTCAGTCTTCCGACGCAAATCGATTAGAGGATTCTGTTGGTGATGCAGGTGCATCGCTTGCTGGTAGCGATCTTGAGACACTAAGAACGTATTTGCGGCGAATTCAAGACGAAGCTTTTCGATGCAAGGGGATCACGGAGCGTTTGCTGGATTTCTCGCGTTTAGGGACCAACCAGCGCAAGCAGCAGACGGACATGAATACGATTGTCGAGGATGTCGTCGAAATGGTTCGGCACCTGGGTCCTTACCGCTCTCAAAAAGTCGAGTTCGAATTAGCTGACAAACCAGCGATCGCTTGGGCGTCGCCTCAGGAGATGACGCAAGTGGTTTTGAATCTAGTGACCAATGCACTGGAATCCTTGGACCCTGACTCCAAGACCGGAATGGTGCGGGTCAAGGTTCAGAACCGCCCTGAATCCGAGCAAGTCTATTTGCTCATTGAGGACAACGGTTGCGGGATGGACGACGAAGTGCTTAAGCACTTATTTGAACCCTTCTTTACACGGCGTCGAGACGGTCGTGGTACAGGGCTTGGACTGCCGATCACCAACCGGATCATCACCGATCATGGTGGCCGAATCACTCCCCGCAGCGACGGGCCTGGAATGGGATCTCGCTTTGAAATTGTATTGCCATCGAAACTTACGAACGATTCTCTTTATGACAACCACCATGAACTCGCCATCGCCTGAAGGCCTTTCGATCCTGTTTGCCGACGACGAAAAGGAACTGCAAGAAATCGCTCGCATGGAGCTCCCTTTTTATGGCCACCGTGTGACCGTCTGCCCAGATGGATATACGGCAGTGGCGGCGTTGGAAAAGGATCGATTCGATTGTTTGATTGTCGATCTGGATATGCCGGGGATGAATGGCATTCAAGTCATCGAGCGGGCAGCGACCTTATCGCCAGCTACCGAAGCCATCGTGCTTACCGGGAAGCGATCCCTCGAGACGGCCATCGCAGCCTTGCGATTTGGAGTGATCGATTATTTGAGTAAGCCATGTCGGTTCTCTGAACTCAACGAGTTGCTATCTCGCGTTGCGCAAAGGCGTCGGCTCAAGCAACGCACCGCAGAGCTTCAGCGATTGGAGCGAAGCCAATCATCACGGCACACCCAAATCGTCGGCGAGTCCAAATCCATGCAGGGGATTGCCAAGCTTGTATCGCGAGTGGCACCGACCAACAGCACCGTCTTGATTCGCGGCGAGACCGGTTGTGGCAAGGAGCTTGTAGCGCGATCCGTCCACGAAAAGAGCCTGCGATGTGACAAACCGTTCATCGCGATCAACTGCGGTGCTCTGCCAGAACACTTGATTGAAAGCGAGTTATTTGGGCATGTCAAAGGTGCTTTTACAGGCGCGGATGTCCAGAGGCAGGGGTTATTCGAGGCGGCCAATGGAGGGACGGTTTTCCTTGATGAAATCGGCGAGTTGCCCTTGGCGATGCAAGCCAAACTCTTGCGGGTGCTCGAGAGTGGAGATTTGCGCCGAGTCGGTGACAATCAGATCACGCATGTTGACACGCGAGTCGTATGCGCTACCCACCGTGACCTCGAATCGATGGTCGAATCGGGCAGCTTCCGAGAGGATTTGCTCTTTCGCATCAACGCCTTTGAGATCCATGTACCACCACTTCGTCAAAGGGTCCAGGACGTGATGGATTTGGCTAGGTATCTATACCTCAGACACCATCCCGAGCATGCTTCGATCGAATCGATCTTTTCGACCGAGGCGATCGAGCTGCTATTGCAGCATCCTTGGCCTGGAAATGTGCGCGAGCTGGCAAATGTCATCGAACATGCGACGATCCTGTGCGAGTATCCTCCGATCATGCCAGAGCATTTGCCCAAGCATTTGGTGGAGCGCAGGTTGCGTCGGGATATCAAAGCGGCCACGAGCGAGCCGGTGGTCGTCCCGCTACGCGAGGCACCCAAGAGCCTCAAGGAGCTCGAAGTCCTTGCGGTCCAGGAAGCGGTCCAGCGGCATCATGGGAACAAAGCAGCGGCAGCCGAAGAGCTCGGCATCAGCATCAAAACGCTCTACAACAAACTCAACTCTGTAGAAGCCAACAACAAAAAAGCGGCTTAGTGCGTTTTTTTGCCACGAGTACCAGACCCTACTTCTGTAGCGCAGTACCCATGTTCCCTTGCCAAACCTGCGTGCGGCTTGTTCATGCCCTTTGAACCGCACGGATAAGCTATAATCGCTCCTATCCATTTTCTTCGTTCAAGGAGCAACGGCGATGCGACTTTCTTTGTTGGCCTTCTACCAATCACTAACTGTCGGCGTGCTTGGTTTTTGTGTTGCGAATTTTTCAACCAAGCACGCTTGCGCGGAAAACAGCGGCAAGCCCAATTTGCTGATCTTTTATTCCGATGATCAAGGCTGGGGAGAGACCGGTTGCTATGGCAACAACCAAATCCCTACGCCGAACATCGATGCATTGGCTGCCAACGGTGTACGATTCACCCAAGGATATGTCGCGGCGACCTACTGCAGCCCTTCGAGAGCCGGACTCTTAACCGGAAAATACCCGACCCGATTCGGCCATGAATTCAACGCCGTGGCCAACAAATCCGGACTGAGGCTCGACCAAGTCACCTTGGCCAATCGACTCAAGGAACTTGGATACGCAACTTGCTGTGTCGGCAAATGGCATTTGGGAAACTCTGAGCCATACCGCCCCACCAAACGCGGCTTCGATGAATTCTTCGGCACCTTGGCCAACACCCCCTTTTTCCATCCAAAGAATTTTGTCGATTCGAGGATCTCTCAAGACGTTCGCGAAATCACCGACGATAACTTCTACACCACCGACGCTTATGCCCAGCGATCGATCGATTGGCTCGAAAAGAACAAAGACAAGTCGTGGTTCCTGTACCTCCCTTTCAACGCGCAGCATGCACCGCTTGAAGCTCCCCAAAAGTATCTTGATCGCTTTCCTGACATCCAAGACCAGAAACGCAGGCTCTTTGCGGCGATGCTTTCGGCCCAAGACGATGCGGTTGGCCGAGTGATGACCAAACTGCGCCAAATGGGCCAAGAAGAAAACACACTCGTCTTTTATATCGCCGACAATGGAGGCCCCACACAAGCGACCACGTCGAAAAACGGTGGATTGCGAGGCTTCAAAATGACCACCTTCGAAGGTGGCCCTAGGGTTCCTTACATATCGCAGTGGAAAGGCCATTGGCCCGCAGGTAAAGTCTACGACTATCCAGTGATGAACCTCGATGTCGTACCGACGATGCTTGCTGCCACCGGCAACAAGATCCCTCAGAGCGAACAGCTCGATGGAGTCGATCTAGCTCCATTCATCACAGGACAAAATAGCGCAAGACCTCATGAGACGATGTACTGGCGATTCGGACCACAGTGGGCGATTCGACACGGGGATCTTAAACTGGTCGTCTCTCGAGGCGGTTCAGGGAAACCGGAATTGTACGACTTGTCGAAGGACCTAAGCGAATCGAGCGATCTGGCTACAACGCGTCCTGAAGAGGTTAAAAAGTTACAAACCATGTGGGACGCTTGGAGTGCCCAGCAAGCTCCCCCCAGCGCGATCGATGCACCTGCGAATCAGAAAGCGCGCAATCCAAGAGCTCGTCAGCAGTCTGCGGCAAGGAGCAACGATGATCGGACCTAAGGCAGTATTTGCCGCTTTATGGCTCAGCATCCTTGGCCATACGCTGGCTTTCTCGCAACTGGCTGGCCAGCCGTCAAACAATCCGCTGGTGATTGTCAATTCTGGACAATCGACCGCAATGATCTTGATCGATCCGTCTGCCAGCCAGACAGAACGGGCTGCAGCTGCGGATCTGCACAACACCATCGAGAAGATGACTGGTGCGAAAGTGAGGGTTCTTGCAGATGCAAGCCAGATCCAAAAGGCGCTTGCATCGAGCCAACCACTGCTGATCGTCGGACAGCTCGCTTTGTCGCTGGACCCGACGCTTCAAGGGTTACTTGAGAGAACCCAGAAACCTAATCCGGTGCTCCGCAGCGATGCGATCGCGCTTCGTCGGGCCGCCAATCGCGTTTATCTTGCTGGCAACAATACCGACGCTCACGCTTATGCTGTTACCGAACTTCTGCATCGCTGGGGTTGCCGCTGGTATTTGCCAACCGAGATAGGAGAGTGCATTCCGGATCTGCAAGAGCTGAGCATTGGTGAGTTGGAATACGCGTATGCATCCCCGTTCGAGGTGCGACGCTACTGGCTTTCCTGGTTGGGCGAGGACTCAGGGAAAGCCGAATTCATGAGGCGGAATCGATTTAATGATTTGAATGTGCCCAACGGTCATATTCTCGGCCAGTACACCAAGGAGCTTATCCCCCCAAGGAAATCGATGTTCAACGTGCCGATTTCCGAAGACAAAACAGCAGAGCATGTGGCCGATCAGATCCTAGCGACATTCAAGGCCGGAAAGGATGTTCAGCTCGGGATGGAAGATGGACTCTATGAGTCGGATTCTCTCCAAGACAAAGAGCTGATTTCACTTCAGTACGATAAGTACTTTCAGACACAATCCTACACCGATGCGTTCATGGTTTTCTACAACAAGGTCGCCAGGATCCTTCAAGACAAAGCACCCGATAGCAAAGCTCGCATCGGCTTTCTCGCTTACTCGAACATCACCCTTCCACCTGTACAAGTTGCAAAAGCTGCAAAGCCACTGGTTGCCTACCTTGCACCGATCGACTTTGATCCGATTCACTCGATGGACGATCCGCGATCAGCGCCACGTCGAGAACTCAAAGAGATCCTCTATCGCTGGGCCGAGATCATGGAAGGTCGCGTGGTGATCTACGATTACGACCAAAGCATGCTTGTTTGGCGAGACATCCCCAATCCATCGCATCATGCCTTTGCAAAAGACGTCCAGCATTACCGCAGGGCGGGGATTTTGGGAGTCGACACCGAGAGTCGCGGAGCAACAGCAACGACGTTTTTGAACCTCTATTTTCGTGGGCAGCTTCTTTGGAACCCCGATGCCATCCCAGAGACGCTTCTGGAAGAGTTCTATCCGAAATTCTACGGACCGGCAGCCAAACCGATGCAAGAGTATTGGTCGGAGATCTACCGAGCTTGGGACTCGACGCTTGCGACCGAGCACGAATACTTTGTCGCCCCGTCGATTTACACTCCGGAGTTAATCGCTGCGTTGAAAGTCAAGTTGCAGCAAGCCGAGCAACTCATCAGACCCTTGGAAGCCTCTCAGGAAAGGAACTCCATGCTTTTTGTTCAGAGGATGCGGTTTGCGCGTTTACAGTTCGATCTCATGGAAGCTTATATGGCCATGGTTCACGCTGCAAACACCCAAGCAGACTATCTATCTGCTGTCGCTTATGGCAAACGGGGCTTGGAGATCCGAGAGCAACTGACCCAAATGAATCCGACGTTCACGACTTACAAGAAGATCGGGGAGTCCGGGTACGCGTGGTGGCCGGGTGAAGTCCAACAGTATCAAGAACTCGTTCCTTGGACCGATGGATCGAAAGGAACTCGAATAGCGAACTTGCCTTTGGTTTGGTCCTTTCGAACCGATCCTGCGAATCAGGGCATCGAGCAACGTTGGTATCACCAAGCGATCCAGAGTCCATGGCGGACACTTCGAACGGATCTTTATGCGCAGGCCCAAGGGATCGTGACCGAGGATTATCAAAGTTATACCGGGCATCTTTGGTACGACACCCAGATCGAACTGACCTCGGAGCAAATCCAAGGGCAAGTCCATTTGAGATTTCCAGGGATTTTTAACGAGTGTTGGCTGTATGTCGATGGCGTCGAATTGGGGTATCGACCGTTCAAGGGGCTTTGGTGGCTCAACGATTACCGATTCGAGTGGGATGTCGATCTTACTGCCAAACTCAAGCCTGGAATGAACCGACTGACTGTGAGGCTTTACAATCCCCATCATTTTGGAGGAATGTTCCGACGTCCGTTCCTGTACCGCGTTACGAAATAATCTCGGGGGGGTGGCATGCTACGCACATCGACGATGAGTTGTTGGCTGATGATTTTGGGGTTGGCTCTGGGTGTGATGGGTCAGGAGCAACCAAGTCCCTTTCGTTATGTAAAGGCCAAGGCTTACCATATCCCACCGGAGACGACGACCGAGGAGTCGGGTTATTTTTCGTTGTGCGAAGGAGCCGATGGCAAGATCTACATCGGCACAGCAGCTTACGGTCGAAACGCCTACTTGGTGGAGTTCGATCCAAAGACCGAATCCATGCAAGTGGTGTTGGATACCCATAAGCTCCTGGGATTGCCACTGAGTGCCACAGGCTATGCGGCCCAAAGCAAGCTCCACACACGCAACCATGTAGGGGCCTCTGGAAAAATCTACGTAGGATCCAAACAAGGATACCCGTCGGCGGATGAAAAGAAACTCCTTGATGCGGGACAAGCGATCCCGGAGTATCTGGGTGGATACGTCATGAGCTACGATCCCAAGACGCAATCGAGTGAGAACTTGGGTATGCCGATGCCACTTACTGCCGAGCAGAGGGCCAAGGGAAAGAAAGAAGGCCAAGGGGTTATCGATGTAACGTCCGATGAAGCTAGAGGCATTCTGTATGTGATTACTTGCGAGGAACAGCACTGGATGCTTTATGACATGAAGTCGAGGAACTATCGGGATCTGGGGGTGATTTTAAAAGACCAGCCCAATACGATCATCGATGCGCGAGGGCGAGGGACAGCGATCACCTTCGATTACCAAATCGCCCGCTATGATCCGCAAAACGACACCCTAAGCGTCTCACCCCTGATGGTTGGAGACCGAAAGTTTTCTGAGTTTATTGGCGAGGATCGGGTGCACCCCGATTGGCGAATGGCACCCGATGGCAAGACCGCTTATTTGCAGCTCCTGAACGATCTGCGGATGTTCAAGATCGACTTAAGCGCGGATGCGGGTGTTGCGTTGCAGGCGATCGATTTAGGGAACCGAATCCAAGGAGAGAATCCCGATTCGCGAGGATCGATTTCGATTGGGTCCGATGGTCAGGTTTACTCGGTCGTGCGTATCGATAACAAAACGGGGTTTGGGAGTGGATACGTCCATCATTTGATTCGCCATGAGCCGGCTAGTGGCAAGATGGTCGACATGGGGGTGCTGGCTATTGCGAATCCCGAGTTCTTTGATTTTTCGAAGGGTCCTGGCAAGAATGAGGATGGTACGCCTAGGCCCACGCATGGTTTTCATCGATTGCCTGACGGAACGTTGACGCCGTTGCATGTCGTTTTAGCGATGATTGTCGCTCGTGACGGGACAATCTACGCGACAACGTTGTACCCTTTTACACTCATGCGTATCGAGGGCGGGCGATAGGGCAAAAAAATGTGGCCGCGTATAGATTGGGAATTAACCGCGAAACACAGGTTCTCCCAATGAGGTCAACAATGTCCGCAGTCAATCCCGTCAATGCCGTCATCGAGGTCAATGCCGTCCAGACCCAATCAATTCGCTCTAGGCGGCCAACCCCCGCGTAGAATGGGGATTTTGCCCCGGCGGGGGGTGGCTTCATGAAGTGAAGCACCCTACGGGCTAGATAAGACGCGCCCGACAAAAGTCCGCGAACAAACACCATTTGATCTAGCAGTTTAAGGGAGAGGGCGCTAGAGTTTGCTAATGGTATTTTTTTGAGGG
>JAGWZB010000142.1 GCA_018969045.1 Planctomycetota bacterium
TAGACCTTGGAATTCACAACCGTGACCAAAGCGTCGATGGTAAATGTAACTCCAGATGACCCACCATCCTCGTCTGTGCCGGTGATGGTTACAGTTTGATTGTTGATCGCTGCAGTTGTGGGAAGCGACCAGTTCCAAGTCCCGTTGGAATTCTTGGTAACGGTACCGATGGAAGCCGTCAACGTCACAGTGTCAGCGGCGACATCCGTCCAAGTCCCAGTGTTGGTCAGAGTTGACAGAACCGCTCCAGATACCCCAGTAGCAGTCACCGTCAATTGTGGGGCCCGGTTGGTAACTGCATAGGTGAAGCTCACCGATGAAAAACCACCTCGAGTATCCACTGCACTGATTGTCACATTGGTAGAAGGGGTGTCATCCAATCCGTCGATCGACCATGCCCATGTTCCGTTGTCATTCTTGGTTACCGTCCCGACGCTAGCCGTAAGTGTCACCACATCTCCAACATCCGCATCGGACCAAGTGCCTGAATTGGTAATGGATGTTCCTTCGTTGCCCGTCACCGATGCGTTGGCTACGGTAAGCACGGGCGATACGTTTTGAACCACACGTCCGGGCGATCCGATATCAGTCGTGCTGAAAACACTACCGGTGGGTCTTCTGCCACCGTCGACCCCTACCCGCGCCGAACGCCAATTGGTCCCGACGTTGTTATCGGTCGCTGGGTCGAACAAGTAGAGACTGGATCCGTTACTGTAGGCTGGCCAAAGTGTGCCATCTTCAGCAAAGTTTACTGTGTTCAGCACATTGAGTGAAGCGTCCAAGAGTGTGAGGATTTCGTTGGTGTCCGTAGGTGCATTGAAAAGTCCACCTCGGGCTTTATTCGAGCCGTCATCCTCCATGGACCAATCCACTCCAAACACCTTGGACGATGCAGGAACTCCCCAGTTGGCTCGGAACGTAGCTTCGGAGATCAGTCCAAAGAAACGGTTGTACAAAACAGCAATCTCGCCAGGAGCCAACGTTGAACCACTTGCAATTGCGCCCCAATTCTGTTTGTCCTCATCGTCGAGACGCCATCCACTGAGATCTGCGGTCGTAGTCCCTCGATTAATCACCTCTATCCATTCAGTGCTCTGCTCAGCACCCGCTGGATCGTACATGATCTCGCTGATGATAACACTTCCGGTCTCATCGTCGGTCACATTGCTAGTCGCCTCACCAGCCACAAAAGATGTCGCCGTGGCGCTGAATTTAACGGGTCGTGTTGCATTGAAAACACCGTTGTCCAGCAAGGTAATGACAAAGTCAACGGACGATTGTCCGTCTGGAATAGTTACCGTCTCAGGCACCGTGGCCACGGCATTGTCTGAGCCGCTTAAGGTCACAACCACTGCACCGGTAGTTCCAAGGTTCCGAGATACTGTTCCCACTGCAGTACCTGCATTTTCAGCAACCGTTGCTGGTGCTACGACAGTTAGCGTGGAAGCATCCGCAGTTGTAAAGTTCGCAAGGGTCGGATCGATCAGCCCAGGGAATGGCAAACCGATCGTGTTTCCTGTGACCAAGATGTTGTCGATCGCCCACCACCAGTCGTTCGTGCCAGTATTGATGAAACGGAACTTCATCGAGCCAGTGTCTGGGTTCGGAACATTCACCACCCGACGCTCATTGACATTGGGCGCAGTGGCCGATCCAAGAGTGTTGCTAGTATTGAGCGTCAGGAGATTCGTCCAGGTCGTTCCGTTATCGTAGCTTACATCAAGGAAGCCCTGCATGTTCGTCGGTACGTGGTCCACAAATGACGATCCGCTCTCAGGACGGAAGCTTGAGTCGAATTCAAGTACCACCGTGTTGGGTTCGACAGAATCCAAGTCGACAGCAATGGTCGTCACACCACTGTTGAAGTTGTCGTTCTCGCGAGCATAATCCTGCCATTCATCGGTCTCGGCTACTGCAATGGTACCAGTACCCCGAGTGAAGTTAGCCCTTGATTGACCACCCTGAGTCGTCCAGAAACTCTTGTCGGCAAAAGTCCAACCTGTCCACTCTGGTGCTCCGCCCCGGGCCATATTGCTGTTATCTACCGCCCAACCTAGCGGAGGGGTAGGTGTAAAATCTTGACCGTTTGGAGTCAGTCCTACCTGCTCCAAGACCGCAGGCTTAAGCGGCAGTAGTTCGAAGTCCTGAGTAAGCAGCGTTGTGCCAACAGAAAGCGTTTGCAACGTGCTGATCACCGCTCCACGGTCGATTCGAATCGAGAAATCTTTCAACCTTGTCAGGTTGACTGCTGGATCGATTGTCATGGTGTCGCCAGCAATTGTTACCAGCGGAGAATTCACATCGAGGCTGATCTCGGCCTTGCCAGTTTCGGAACGGATCAAGTAGATCGTACCATTGCCCTTGCGAATTCCTTGGTCGAATTTGACCACGATATTGGTGCTGACAGCGATGTCTGCTGCGTTATCAGCGGGCGTGATTGTGACAATCTTGGGAAAGTCATCGTCTTGAACGATGATGGATGCCGGCACACTGAAGTAATCAACAGCAGTTGCAGTGATGACTGCTGTTTGTGGCCCATCCGGATCGGCGTCATCGACTCCGGTGATGGTAAAGCTGACCGAGGATTGTCCGTTGGGGATAGTCACCGTCTGTGGAACTGTCGCTTCCGTGGTATCGCTGCTCGAAAGCGACACAACTAGATCACCATCGGTGCTCAGATTCCGAGTGACTGTACCTGTTGCGGTTCCCCCATTTTCATTGATCGAAGCTCTATCAATCGTCACGGTGAGGGTTGGAGCCTCCGCCGTCCTGATATTCCAAACCGTTGGGTCTTCGATCCCGGCAAATGGAATACCAGCCTTTTCACCCCTAATGACCATATTGTCAAGTGCCCACCACCAGTTGTTCTCGCCCTGTCGATACGCAAATCGAAACTTCATGAGCCCGCTTGCGGGGCTTTGTAATGGGGCATCTACTGTTGCGCCGCCTATTTGCTGACCAGGGGTATTGGAACTACCAACAACAATCCTATTGTTTCTGGCTTCGTTGGTATTGTTGGCATCACCAAAGAACAGCAGCGGGTTCCAACTGCCTCCGTCGTTGTAAGACACTTCGACGGTTCCGTACTGGGGAAGCTCGGGATAGAAACTCGAGTCAAACTCCAATACTACCGAACCAGGGGTAATGCCGGTCAAATCGATCGCCGGTGTTTCCAAGAACGTATTCATCCGTCCGGCATCATGAGGGGTATCATCCCAAGCGTCCGAATCGGCGACAGCCACGGTACCCGTTCCAAACGTGAATCGGCTCCGACTTTGATCCCCCTCGGTCGCGATCCAAGAACTCTTATCCATGAAAACCCAGCCATGGAAGTCGGAATTGCTTGCGGGCATCAAACTATTGTCCACGCGGTAACCCAAAGGTGCAACTTTGGTGAAGTCGGTTCCATCTCCGTTGGGTTCGGTGGTGAATGGATTGAGCTTGAGGAAGTCAAATGACTGCTTATGCAAAATCACGTTGGATGTCAAGTCGGAGGATGTGTCGAGAATCGCGCCATCATCGATCAAGATGTAATAATCTTTCAATCCAAATAGATTGATCGAGGGATCAAAGGTGACGGTAGCATCGGATACAGTAACCGCATTGCTGGTAATATCGATCTGCTCTGCTGCAAAATTCGTCGTTGCATCAACGATGTAAATCGATCCAGTTCCCTTTTTCACATTGGTATCAAAAGTGATCGCGAAATTGGATTTGTAGTTCACATTCGTGGCATTGTCCGGTGGTGTGAGCGAAACAATCTTTGGCCCTTCGTCATCGGTGACGCGAATGATCGCAGAGGACGAAGCGTAGACGTCTGAAGTTGCAGTGATGGTGACCGTCTGAGTTCGGTCGCTAAGCGCATCGTCTACGGCAGTGATCGTAAAAGTAACCGAAGACTGTCCATCAGGAATCGTTACCTTTGCCGGTACAGTAGCCTCCGACGTGTCGCTACTAGAAAGGGTGACCACCACATCTCCGGTGGGCAAGTTGTTGCGACTGATCGTGCCTGTTGCAGTCCCACCATTTTCGCTCATGGCTTGCCGGTCAATCGTAAGGGTCAGCTTCGGCGATTCTGGCGTTGCGAAATTCCAAAATGTTGGATCCGAAAGTCCTGCAAACGGGACACCGGTGATGTTG
This sequence comes from Planctomycetota bacterium, assembly GCA_018969045.1. Classification (GTDB taxonomy): domain Bacteria; phylum Planctomycetota; class Planctomycetia; order Pirellulales; family Pirellulaceae; genus JBKCUI01. Next base: position 4,141 of record JAGWZB010000142.1, read on the forward strand.
CCAGTTACCAAGAGGTCATCCAAAGCCCACCACCAGTCGTTGCCGCCTTCGGTGTAGAAACTGAAAAGGACCGTGCCGCTGCTGGGGTTGTTCACCGAACCAATCGCCGTACCTCCACCGGTAGTCGATCCGGTCACAAGTCGCTCACTGAGATTTCGCTTCGCAAATGGAGCGTCGTTGTCGGTGTTCGTGGGATTGAGCTCTAGCAGTTGTGTCCAATTGGTCCCACCGTCGTAGCTAACAGATAATCGACCTATCTGGCTATCCTCAGGACGGAAACTCGAATCGAACTCAAGCTTAACCGAGTTCTCTGCGACTCCGCTGAGATTCACAGCCTTGGTTATTAACGTGCTTTGGAACGGCCTTACGGCTCCAGGACCGTCGTCGTACTCGTCGGAATCGCCGATGGCCAGCGTACCATTGCCCAACACAAATTGATCGCGACCTTGATTGTCTGCACCGATCCAGAAGTCCTTGCGAGCGAAAGTCCAACCTCGCCACTCCGCGGCTCCTACCCCTTCCATGTTGGGGTTATCCAAACGAGATTGAAATCCCAGTGGAGGGGTTGGCGTCCAGTCGCTTCCCGTCCCGTTGGCTTCAAACACCTTTGGACCCAAAGGCATAAAATCAAAGGACTGAGTCAGAAGCGTGGCGTTGGAGGTCGGAGTACTGGACTTGTCGATGAAGGTCCCGCTGTCAATGTGAACAAAATAAGTATTATCCAACTGAAGATCGATCGGAAGATCTACAGTGACCACTGCCCCATCGATCGTAACGCTAGTCGAATTGACATCGACCGCAACACCGGTTGTTCCTGTTCCTTGACGAACGACATAAATGTTGCCCTGCCCCTTGTTGACCGGCTCATTGAACGTGAATACAAGGTTGCTATCCAATGCCACGTTGGTCGACCCATCCAATGGGCTCACGCTCAAAATACTCAGGGCCATCAACTCACGGTTTTCAAGCTGCTCAAGAAGTTGTTTCCTAAACCTGTTCTGAGCAACCGATCGCCTGATGGGCGACTTCCTAAAAGAGTTAGACAATTTCTCAGCTAACCTACGCCATACGTTTGGTCTTCGATGATTCATGAATGGGCCCTTGGATGCAAATAACGGAAGGTGCGAGTTAAGTTGGTCAAAACGATCCTGCGGATTATGCCGCCTGATCATGAAGCAATGTGGCAGATTCATCGCAGATTCGGTTAAGGGGACGTTAATCTTCAAGGTCCGAATGTCATGCGGACCTAGGGCTGTAGATGAACCTGAGCATTAAAAGCGACCACAACTCGCTGCTGATCGCCGAAATAGGGAAGGCCACTGTGAAGAAGATGCGAAGGGAATATTATGAGCAAGCCATTCTCAAGGGGCGGATCGTAATGTGGGTGCATGTAACGATTCCCCGCGTCCTTGTAGGATCCTCCTGCCGATATCGGACAGTAAAAGCGGCTTCCCCCATTGGGTGCTCCAACGGCGTTGGCATGGCACTGACCGATATCGACATAAAATATCCCGCACCAACTGCAACCGTGATGCCAATGAGCATCGTGAAATCCCCCTGATGTGGTTACATGATACCAGCTATCGACGAAGTTCACGGAAAGTTGGCTCGGTGTAACCCGTTGCGAGTGAGCCACCGATACTGCAAGCTTCAATGAAGATTCAATGAAGCGAACCAAATCGGGGATCCCTTCACGATCCGATTTGAACAGATCAAATTGGCTCTCGTACAATCCATCAGCCGATTTGGCGGTCAAAGCGATTTGGCTGTCAATCGGCTGAGTCTGTTGGCCTTTTAGATCGAGTATGGATCGTAAAATTCGATCTCCGTAGATGCTAAACTCCGACCAGACTTGGAAAAATAACATCGATGGCCATAGTTGTAGCCCACGCAATTGATATTTTGATTGCATCTCTTTTCCCCCGGGATTAGGAATGGATTCAACGGATGTCAGGTTTTGACTATCGCTTTTAAGATTGATCTAGCAACCCGATGAAAGACTGATGAAGTCGGAGAAAAACATGACTCCCGGATCAGACAAACGCTCGCTCGAAGTTTCCCAGGTCTTTCCTACCCTGTTTGGAAGGATGCTTGTGAAAGATGCATCAAAATGGAACGCATTGCTTGAAAGTCGTATCTTGACGCTTCAATCAACTACCCCAAGCGAGGATTACGCCAACTCGGGGGGATGGCATTCTCCTGCCGACCTGCTCGAAGCAAGCGGAGAAGACATCGATTGGTTGCGAGGGGTAATCGCCGAAGGAGTCAACGGAATGGTTCAAGCGACGATGCAATTGCCAGAAGTCAGCTCCAGACGAACCAAACCCTCGGGAGCTTTTCACGTTGTTGCTTGGGCCAACATTTCAAAACTCGGAAACTACCACCGGATGCACAATCACCCCGGAAGTGCCTGGTCAGGCTGCTATTACGTCCGCGCTCATTCCGAGGGCCAGTCAACGGCCGGGGCACTAGAGTTGTATGACCCGCGCCCTTTTACGGAAATGACTGATGTGCCAGGTACTCCCTACGGTCAAAGGCTACTGGTCAGGCCTGAACCTGGGTTGCTAGTTCTGTTCCCCGGCTGGATGTACCATTTTGTTCATCCGGTCACTTCGACAGAACCCCGTATTTCAATCGCATTTAACGCACTCTGGAAACGCACATGAGCCAAGTCCCAGGGGAACATGATCCCCAAATTGTCCAGCTCAGGGAGATGCTCCAGGCAAGCCCTTTGCTGCTCCCTTGGTCCTGGGACCGCAGTTCCCATCAAATCGAGTTCGTGGGCGTGTCCGAACCAGAGTACACTCAAGCTAGTTTTCTCGACGAGCGTTTGCTCTCGGATAAGCATCTGCGTGGCACGGTTCCTCATGCCTTGATCGCCGATGTCCAACCGTCCAAGCTTTCCTACACCGGTTTGCCACAATGCGATTTTATCTTCCATATATCCCACTGCGGCTCGACGTTGCTATCCCGATTACTCGGACTTCACCCACGCTGCTTCGCGATTCGGGAGCCAAAGATCCTACGAAACTTTGATTCCCGATCCTCTTCCGAAGTCCTCTGGCTTTTCGGTCTCTTATCGAGAACATTCTCGCACGAACAAAAATCGCTTATCAAAGCGACGAGTTTCACAAGTCAATTCGGACGCGATTGGCTTACCATTCTTCAGGATTCCAAAGCCATTCTGCTTTCGATGCCCCTTGAGCCGTTCCTAGCAGCAGTGCTCGATGGCTCGACGATCGATATAGAAACGAGCAAGTATTCGCGTTGGACGCGATTAAATGAAATGAATTGCAGTCTTCCGGGGGAACTAGAATCACTGAGTATCGGACAATGCGCAGCGATGAGCTGGCTTTGTGAATCAATGACACTGCATCATCTCGTTTTAGGCCATCAGTCAAGGACTCTCTGTATCGATTTCGATCGCCTCATGAACTCTCCCAAACCAACACTCGATCGATGTGCCGAGTTTCTAGGATATCCAAGGCCATACCCCACTTGGGACAAAAATCCACTCTGGCAACAGTATGCAAAGAAGCCAGGGGTCGCTTACAACGCAAAAACCCGCACCGATTTACTCGAGGCTTCTAGGCAAAAAAATGCAAGTGAAATCGAGCAGGGAATCCGCTGGGTGTCAAACCTCAAGGATCCGAATGTAAACTATTTGCTAAATCGATAGTCGGTAGCGAATGCCGAGTCTGATGGAATCTTATTTTTTGAATACAATCTGATCAAACAGCGCGCCATCTAAGTCGTAAGCCTTCAATTCAAGGGTGCCGCCGTTGATGCTGACATACACGAAATGGTGCCCGCGTTTGACGTTGTTCTGAAATCCAGGTCGAATTGGACCGGCTTGCTCAAGTCCTCCTCCTCCACCCCCTGTGATCATGTACACAGGGGCATCCTGCTGAACTACCTTTCCTGACCGAATCGGCCAAGTCCGCTCATAGGAATGGATGTGTCCATTCCACACGATATCGACTCCATATTGGTCGAAAAGGTCGCACAAAGGGCGAATTCTTAAGTCCCCCCAAGTGCTCTTGCCCTTCCAAAGGTTGCCGTAATCATCCTCGTCGGAAGAGTACGAAGGATGATGGTAACTGACAAATGTCCACAATATCTTGGACTCCCCGGCTTCCTTACGTCGTCGAAGATCCTTCAATTCTTTTTCAAGCCATACATATTGCTCACTCTCCGGATCCACCTTCTTGTTCGAGTCGATCATAAAAAACTTAGCATTGCCGTACTCGAAACTGTAGTAGTATTCAGGTGGAGGTAACTCCATGTACCGATAATAATGATCAGCGTTCCGCTCGTGATTTCCCAATACGGGGTAGAAAGGAACACGAGAGAACAATGGATTCATGCTGGCAAAGAACTCTTGCACCCATTGGTTCTTTTTAAGCCCATCATCGACCAGATCGCCGGGAATGATCGTAAAGTTGGGGCGCAATGCCCACGCATGCTGTGCCAGCCTGCCGTTGACCTTGGGATTCCCCTGGGTATCTGCTATCACCGCAAACGCAAACGGAGTTTCCGGGAGTGATGCCGTTTGAAACGATGAATATCCAGTCGCGATTTCCCGATCGGAGCCTTGCTCCCTAACGACCACTTGATAGTAATATCCCGTCTGTGGCTTCAAACCCTCAAGTACTGCCGCGTGCAATAGTTCATCCGACGTCGTACAGTTGACTTCTTGACCGAATTGGGCAGTCTCGCCGAATCGTACCTTCACGCCCGATGGCCTGCTCACCTCGCAAACCACTCGGACCGAATCCAAAGTAGCATACTGCAAATACGGCTTCACCAGAAATTCGAAGCTTTTGGAGGGATCTAGCACCGGGGGTAACTGAGTCCACTCCTTTTGATGCTCGAAATCGTGCTGAATCCATGCCGGCTTGGCTGCCAAATCATAAACAACAACCTGGGACAATCGCCCCGACATCACAAAGTGCTCGTTGGAGTCCGAATACGCTCCCAAAACAAGCTTGGCCTTCTGCGGATAAAGAATCTTTCCCTTCTGAACATTCGACTGAGATTCAAGCTCTCCGTCGACCCACAGCTGCATCTCTTGCCCGTCGTAAACCCCACACACGTGATACCACCTACCTCTTTGGATCTCAGTCTTGCCCGAGAGGTAAGTCATCACACCATCACCATCGTCGGCTCCCGAAGAAGACAATCCAAACGAGAAATGGTTCTGGTTGTATCCCAAAACCCAACCAGTTTCTGCATCTCCATTGTCCTGAAATGCCGACACGATTCCACCGTAAGGCAACGTTTCATCAAGACTGACCCATGCACTTACTGTCAATGCATCCTGTGGGAGAACCTTACGAAGCGATTCCCATTCCGAGGTGGCTTTAAAGGCATTGCTTAAGCCGTCCAATCGCAGGCATGTTCCTTTACCAACTTTTTCAACCAAAGGATTGCCATCGCAACGCAAATCAGGCCCAGCGATTGACTTGACAAGCCCGCCGTCAATTCTGCTCTCCTCAAACAGCCAGCTACATCTTGGGTCCGGACCATCGTGTCCAAACACCACGCGATCAGCGAGAGTTAACAAGCACACCAACAGCGAAAAAACAAGCCGATTGTGAGCAACAGAATACATGAGGCTTCTCTTCGACAAACCAGGGGTGGTAGGGGAAAGATATCCAGCAACTAGAACGATTCTTCCGTACGAATATCCTCTTGTCTATCCCTGGATCCAAAGGCACTGTAAACCGTGCGATCGATTTTGTCCGTGAGGAAACGAACCGATCCGTCGGCAAATCCAAAATTACAACCGCCCGAATGCCTCGAACCAAACGAGATCTCGTAAGCTGCAAAGCCAGGTTGCCCTGGAGCCACTTTGGGAGCATTCATCGGGACGCCAGTCGATCCCAACGCCTCCGACATATCCCCTTGATTGTTCGTGTCGATATCATCACCGCCATAGGCCCAATGGTCCTTGCGACCAAAGTTGTTTCGGTTGTCCTCGCGAATCAAACCCATCTCTGGAACAACGCTGACATCTCCCTCCGCTTCGCCAATAGAAATGGTATTCGAAGTTCCATCTTTGATGGTTGATATCTTGCTACCAGTCATTCCCCAACCCTTTCCGTTGAATTGAATCCTCTGGTGGGCCATCTTGTTGATGAAAACGCCGTCAAGGTCCGTAATGACTTCAGTCGCTCCAGTACCTCCCCAGGGTGCAGTAGCGACTTGCCGACGTCGGTCCGTCGTCAAATATCCAGATACGCACCCCAAGTAATTGGTTGGGGCTCTTTTTTGAACAATCCAATTGTCTCCGGAGATGTCCGCTGCAGATTCGGGAAATGTCGAAGATGGGCAGCGGAACGTCGCTATGCGCTGCTCGCAGACATAAATATTCCTGAAGAACCGGTTGTAAGCTCTATTATTGAGGGCATCGTTGCCACTGATGCCAGGTACGCTGAACGCCCACTGAAAATTCCCACGACCATCCTCCTGAAATGTCAGTATATCGTAAAGAGTCTTCTGCTCCATGTAAGGCAGGATAAGGCTATGCCAGGCGGTGCCAACCTCGAACTCAGCTGCCATCGGGAATCCCTTCATCGCGTCTTCGAAGTTCGCGACGGCCAGATTCAACTGCTTAACATTGTTCTGACAACTCATCCTTCGGGAAGCCTCCCTGGCCGCTTGGACCGCTGGAAGAAGTAGGCCGACCAACACACCGATGATCGCAATCACTACGAGTAACTCCACCAGCGTGAAACCCGC
>JAGWZB010000143.1 GCA_018969045.1 Planctomycetota bacterium
CGCGTTGGATAATTTCGAAGAAGAGCGTGGGTCGATCTTGAACCGGCTTGGTGAAAATCTGAAGCATGTATCCTTCTTCATCTCGATCCACGAGGATCCCCAGTTCTGCGAGTTCTTCGATATCCTCCTTGATGTTCCCAACTCGGTCTTTGAGTGTATCGTAATACGTTCTAGGAACCCTCAAGAAAGAAACGTCGTTATCTCGAAGTGCTCGGACGGTCTTGATGATGTCGTTGGTGGCTAGGGCTATGTGCTGCACACCGGCCCCCCCGTAAAAGTCAATATATTCCTCGATCTGACTGCGGCGCCGTCCCTGAGCCGGCTCATTGATGGGGAATTTGATTCGGCCTCGTCCGCCTTCGACCACTTTGGACATCAATGCAGAATACTCTGTAGAAATATCTTTGTCGTCGAAAGAGACCAATTGTTCGAATCCGAGGACTTTGCGATAGAACTCGACCCATTGGTCCATTTTGCCTTCTTCGACGTTTCCCACGATGTGATCGATGGCAAGCAGTCCGGTGGAGTGATAGGTCGACGGATTGTAGCGAGCCGGGTCGATCGGATCGAAACCAGGTGCAAAGGCACCGTGGTAGCAGTCTCGATTGACAAACGTATGGGTGGTGTCTCCGTAAGCTTGGATGGTTGCAAACTCGTAGACCCCATATTGATCTTCGATCGCTTGAGGGGCCACGACTCCTTGAGCACCTCGCTCGACGGCCATACGATACGCTGCAGCAACATCGTCGACTTGAAGTGCGATGTCGGAAACACCATCGCCGTGCTGAATCAAACGCTTGGACTCCGGATGGCTGGCTCGAAGCGGAGAGATCAAGACAAAGTGGATTCCACCTTGCTTGAGAACATACCCTGCTTCGTTCTTGACTTTGGTCTCGAGACCTGCGTAAGCCACCACATCAAAGCCATACGCATTTCGGTAGAAATAAGCAGACTGGCGCGCGTTGCCGACGAAGAATCGCACGTGATCGATCTTGCGAATCGGCATATCATCTTTTTTAGTCGTCATGCGATTAGTCCTCAACGGTTACAAATTTCTGGATCGCACCTATTTCAAGGTTCTTACGGAATTTTCTCTAGGGATGTAATATAGCGTTCATACCCCTTTCTGCGATGGTATTGCTACCGCTAAGTCATGGCTTCCAATTTTGAAAAAAAGTTAAGCAATCGGGATTGGCCAATGCCCCTTGATTGCCAATCGCTATTCCGCAAATCGCGTTCCTGACAGCAACCTCAGAAAGCTTACCATTCATGGTCTTGGGGAGATCCGGAACCGACACGATCCAGGTAGGCACATGCCTTGGGGAACAGTTCGACCTGAGTCGCTGCTTGACTTGTGCCACCCACTCGGGGGACATCGGCGTGTCGGGTCTCAACTTCACAAAGAGTGCGATTTTCTCGTCTCCATCCTCTTTCTTGGCCGTGGCGACCGATTCAAGGATCTCAGGAAAAGCTTCCAGTTGCCGATAGATCTCCGCCGTTCCGATGCGGACCCCGCCAGGATTAAGGGTCGAATCGGATCTGCCATAAATGATCATGCCGCCAGAGTCGGTCTCCAGAGCCCAATCGCCATGCCACCAAAGGCCTGGGTAACGCTCCCAGTAAGTGCTCCTGTAACGCTCATGCCCAGGGTCGTTCCAAAATCCAAGCGGCATACTTGGAACCGTATTGGCACAAACCAATTCCCCCGGGACTCCTATCACTTGATTGCCCTGGCCGTCGACCACTTGGACATCCATCCCCAAACCCTTCGACTGAATTTGGCCTTCCAAGACTGCCAACGCAGGATTCCCAAGCACAAAACAGGAAACGATATCGGTGCCCCCTGAAATCGAAGCAAGTTGGATATCCGGATGAACGTTACCATAGAGCCAGTGGAACTGTTCGGGTAGCAGCGGTGATCCGGTCGACAGAAGTACTCGGATCGAATCGGTTGGAACATGCTTATACGGCTCATAAGGATGCTTCTGGAGCGCCGCATAGTACCTGGCACTAGCTCCAAAATGGGTGATGCGATGCCGCTGAGCTAACCTCCAAAGAACCCCATGATCCGGATACACTGGCGATCCATCGTAAAGAAACAACGAGGCATCCGAAGCCAACCCGCTGACCAACCAGTTCCACATCATCCATCCGGTGGTCGTGAAATAGAAAAGGCGATCTTCGGGATGAATGTCACTGTGCAATTGATGCTCTTTGACATGCTGCAATAGAGTTCCACCCGCACCATGCACGATGCATTTAGGAGCCCCAGTCGTTCCCGAGGAATACAGAATGTAAAGAGGATGATTGAACGGGAATCTCTCAAGTTCAAACGGTTCGCTTGAATACGACTCAAGCACGTCAAGGTGCCAAATCGTCGACGCACTGTCGCCCCGCCATGTGCGATCCAATGCTTCAGCAGGCTTTGTCGGACTTTCGTTCTGGACAATGATCGTGCCAGCCAAACTCGGCAATCTAGCTTCGAGCTTTTCAACCCTGGCACGCTGATCAAAACGTTTGCCGTTGTACCATGCGGTCGTTGCATGCACGAGCAGCTTAGGCGTCGTCTGAGCAAAACGATCGATGATCGCATCATCTCCGAACTCTGGGGAGCAACAAGTCCATATCCCACCGATTGCACTGGTCGCAAGAAATGCAACCATCGCCTCTATGGAATTTGGCATCACCGCTGCAACCCGATCCCCTGGGCCGACTCCCAGCGATCGCAAGCAACGAGCCATCTGATACACCCGTCGACTCAGCTGCTTTCGATCCAGCGAGAATTGACCCGATGTCTCATCCAATCCCGTGACGGTAACTTGGGCATGGTTTTCGACATGCGGCTTCAGCAGATTTTCAGCAAAATTCAACTTGCCCGCTGGAAAGAATCGACGCTCCCATGGATGTGGCGAATCGCTCAAGTCCTCAGGTCCAAGATCCCCGACCAGTCCGCTGTAGTTCCAAACATGCCTCCAGAATCGACCCGACTCACGGACGCTCCAGCGATGAAGGGAATCAAAAACCTTGCGGTTTTCCCAAGCGTCATCGGTCAACTGCGGGCCATCCCAATCCCCAACCGAGTGCAACTGCTGAATGAATTGGAATAAATGCGACCCTGCAATCCGCTCAGGACTCGGTTTCCAAAGCTCCGATCGTAATTCCATCGCGCTCACACACTGCTTTCCTATCTTGAGAGACAATGATCACTACAATAAGCTAGACAGATGGTGCGATTTCGGAAAGTCGCGATCCGCTTAACTGGCCGGATAATCCGGGGCGGAGTACCCCAGAATCCATAGGATAGAAACGATGACAAATACTTGGATCCTCGGTGCGAGCCGTACTCCTATCGCACGATTCCTCGGTGAACTGGCACTGGTTCAAGCCCCAGCACTGGCTGCAACGAGTATCCGCAGAACCGTCGAGCAATCAGGCATCGATCCGGCCTTGATCGAAGAAGCCTTTGTCGGAAACGTCGTCTCGGCGGGAATTGGCCAAGCTCCGGCCAAGCAAGCGGTCAGACAAGCAGGCTTGGCCGACTCGGTCAGTTGCACGATGGTCAACAAAGTGTGTGGCTCGGGATTGCAAGCCGTCGTGCTAGCTTCACGCGCGATCCAAAGCAATTCGGCTCAGGCCTGCATCGCCGCAGGGATGGAGAGCATGAGCCAATCGCCTCATCTGCTTATGCAGAGTCGAGTAGGGACCAAGTATGGTACGGTTCCCATGCTCGATGCGATCGATACCGACGGCTTGCGCTGCAGCAGCGGGTTTGTCGCGATGGGTGTCTATGCGGAGCATCTAGCGCAAAAGCACTCGATCGGTCGATCCGACCAAGACGCTTGGTCATTGACGAGCCACCAGCGAGCTTGTTTGGCAAGACAAAGCGGTTGCTTCGAACAAGAAATTGCACCGGTGGTGATCGATCCACAAACCACGGTTCGCACCGACTCATGCCCCCGCCCAGAAACCTCGCTTGAGAAACTTTCCAAACTCAAGGCAGCCTTTGTAGCCGACGGGACCGTCACGGCCGGGAATGCTTCGGGACTTGCCGATGGTGCGGCGAGCGTTCTGGTGGTGAATGACTCTGTGCGAAAATCGCTTAGAAATCAAACAGCCTTCAAGATCTTGGGAACCGCGCAGCACAGCCAAGCCGCATCGGAATTATTCACCGCTCCAGTCCAAGCGATTCTGAAAGTCTGTTCATCCTCAGGCCTAAGGGTGTCCGAAATCGACTTGCTGGAAATCAACGAAGCCTTCGCGGCACAGATGGTTGCTTGCATAAAGGAGCTGGATTTGAATCCCGAGCAAGTCAACATTCACGGAGGAGCTATCGCCCTGGGCCACCCCATCGGATGCAGCGGTACCCGGATCCTCGTGACACTTATGCACGCACTCGAAAGGACTCAAAAACGGCTGGGTGTTGCGAGCCTGTGCATCGGTGGTGGCGAAGCAGTAGCGGTCCTGATCGAACGCTCCTGAGCAAGCGGTATTGATCGAACGGTGTGAGTCGATCAGCGCTGAGATTTCTCCTATGGACCTCTTGGGAGGTATTTAAGCTATACTCTAGGGGCTTGTGGCACGTTCCAACCAAGCGTCCAGCCCCCCTACCCCCCTACCCTTCCCGGCCACTCTCACCGATCCGATTTGACGATGATTCGTTTGTGTCTGCTGGTTTACTTGGCAAGCCTCACCATGGTGTGCCACGCCCAAGATCCCCTGAAAGAACCGAGTTTCGAGAGCGATATTCGTCCCATCCTGCGCGAGTACTGCTTGGATTGCCACGGAGCAACCGATAAGCTCGAGGGCTCGTTGGATCTGAGGCTTGTGCGCTTCATGCTCAAAGGTGGCGATTCCGGCCCGGCCCTGGTTTCCGGCAATGCTGACGCATCGCTGATCCTTCAACGCGTCGAATCCGACGACATGCCTCCTGGTACCCACAAAGTATCGGCTGACAAAAAAGCGGTTCTTCGAGCTTGGATCGCAGCGGGCTCTGCGACCATGAGACCTGAACCCGAATCGATCGAGCCGGGAATTCCATTGACCGAGAGCGAACGGGCCTATTGGGCCTACCAACCGCTGACCAAACCAAACTTGCTAAAACCGATCGATGGAGTTGGGATTCGTAACGGCGTCGACCAAGTTCTCGCCGATGCGATGCCTGAAGGACTCACGTTCGGTGCCGATGCACCTCGAGCTACGTTGATCCGACGGCTCTTTTTGGATCTGATCGGTCTGCCACCTAGCCAGCCGCAATTTGAGCAGTGGATGCAGAACCCCTCGGACAATTGGTACGAGCAATTGGTCGATACGCTACTGCAATCTCCCCACTACGGCGAACGATGGGCAAGGCATTGGCTCGATGCAGTCGGATATGCTGACAGCGATGGTGCAACGCTCTCGGATGCCGAAAGGCCTTGGGCATGGAAGTATCGAGACTATGTGATCAAGTCATTCAATGATGACAAACCGATCGATCGTTTTATGATCGAGCAATTGGCAGGGGATGAGTTGGCAGGCACCAAACAAGAGGATTGGACGCCGCAGCAGATCGAACTTTTAACAGCGACCGGTTTCTTGAGAATGACCGCTGACGGAACTGGAAGTGGCGATAATTCGCCAGAAGCTCGCAACAAGACCATCGCAGACACGATCCAAGTCGTCGGCAGTACGCTTCTGGGTTCCAGCTTGAACTGCGCTCAGTGCCACGACCATCGATACGACCCAATCTCCCATGAGGATTACTTTGCCATCCGAGCCGTGCTGGAACCAGCACTGGATTGGCAGCAATGGAAAACACCCCCCGAACGCTTGGTCTCGCTCTACACCCAAGCCGACAAAGAACTTTCTGCACAGATTGAAAAAGATGCACAGGCGATCGCAACCGAAAGGGCAACCAAAGAGACGGAGTACATGAAGGAAGCGTTGGACAAGGAACTCATGAAGTTTGAAGAGCCTCTGCGCGCTACTTTGCGTACCGCGTATGAAACTCCAGCTGATAAGCGTACGGACGAGCAAAAGATGCTGCTGGATAAAAATCCGAGCGTGAACATTTCCCCAGGAGTCCTCTATCAATACCTACCTGCCGCAGCCGAGGAACTGAAGAAATACGATGCAAAAATCGCAGAAACGAGAGCCAAGAAACCACCCGAAACATTCCTTCAGTCTCTGAGCGAACCGGCAGGACATATACCTGTGACCAAGCTCTTTCATCGCGGAGATCACAACCAACCAACGCGCCAGGTTCAGCCCGGTAAGTTAAGCGTTTTGGTTCCCGAGGGGACCTCGAAAACCTTCCAAGTCGATGATCCCAACTTGCCCACCAGCGGTCGCCGATTGGCTTTTGCCAAATGGCTAACCCAATCCGAATCACCCAATCCGCTTTTCGTAAGGTCCTTTGTCAATCGGATTTGGATGCATCATTTTGGTAAGGCGATCGTCGCAACACCAGGCGACTTTGGAAAACTCGGAACCCCTCCTACTCATCCGCATCTTTTGGATTGGTTGGGACTCGATTGCATCGAGCACGGCTGGAGCCTCAAGCACTTGCATCGAACCATCTTGCTGTCGACTGCTTATCGCCAAAGCTCGACTCGCGATCCTGTTCGAGATGCAATCGATTCGGAAAACCGCTTTTACTGGCGTCGTGATCTACAGCGTTTGGACGCAGAAGTCCTACGAGACAGCGTGCTGGCACTCTCTGGAGAACTCAAAGCCGATTTGTTTGGACCACCGATCCCCTTGCAAGAAGACGATGCCGGCCAAGTCCGCATCGATCCAACGCAGCCTCGCCGAAGTCTTTACGCAAAGTCGCGAAGGACTCAACCCGTCGCCATTCTCCAAGCTTTCGACGCTCCGGTCATGGGAGTCCTTTGCGATGTTCGTCCCGCATCGACCGTAGCGACGCAATCGCTCATGATGATGAACAATGAGTTTTTGCTCGAACAAGCTGACAAGATCGCTAAACGAGTCACCCAGCAATTGACCCAGCAAACGGCCCAGCAAACTGCAGCAGAACCCATCGGCAACTCAACGGCATGGAAACTTCCCCCCGAACCCGCCTCGCGATGGAAGTTCGGGACAGGAACGTTCGACACACCAAGCGGGAAGTTGGTCAGCTTTACTGAATTCAGCAATTTGAGCGAAGGTCGCAGGATGCCTGGCACCCAAATCCCCGACCCAACGACCGGTTTTGTTTTCTTGACCAACACCGGAGGTCACCCCGGCAACCGTTCTTATCCTGCGATTCGTCGCTGGATCGCACCTAGTGCAGGTACCGTTGAAATCAAAGGTACTTTATCGCACGGCAGCCCCAACGGGGACGGAGTCACAGGTAGGATCGTGTCGAAACATGGCCAATCTGGCAACTGGACCGTCAAAGCCGGCAACGGAGAAACCAACGTAGCGAATATTTCAATAGACGCTGATGATACGATCGATTTTGTTCTCGAATGCGGAGAGAACGAAACCTCGGACTCGTTCACTTGGACAGTAAAAGTCTCCTTTCGGCCAAACGATCCGACCAGCAGTAGCGTCGTGTTCGATTCTGCGGTTGGATTTCAATTGCAACAAGAGGATTATTCGAGCCTTGGTCGGAGAATCGTGGGAGCTTGGCAACACCTGCTCAGGCGAGCACCTAACGACCAAGAACTCGACGCCGTTGGTCGATTCGTACAATCGCAGCTGGACCTGCTACACCGTCAACCTGAGCGGCTCAGCAGCGGCAACAGCATCTCCGACCAAGTCCTGGTCAACATCTGCCAGATGCTTCTAAACTCCAACGAGTTCCTTTACATCGATTAAGCCAACCATGAACGAAAACGAGCAAACTCAGCAAGATTGTTTTGAGCAACGCCGTCGATGGCTCGGGCACGTTGGTATGGGAGTCGGAGCCATCGCTTTGAAACTGCTCCTTTCCCAAGAGCAACTTCGAGCCGAGCCACCGATCCTCAAAGACAAACCCCACCGGGATCTGATCCCTCGCGCTACCCATTTTGCACCCAAAGCCAAAGCGATGATCTCGCTGTTTCAGCACGGGGGGCCATCCCACATGGATCTGACCGATCCGAAACCCGAGTTGACCAAGTTCCATGGTACGGATTACCAGGGCGAAGTCGGCTTCTCGTTTGTCAACCAAGCCAGCAAAAAGCTTTTGGGGAGTCCCTTTGCGTTTGCCCCGCGCGGAAACTGTGGCACCGAACTGTCCGAATTGCTGCCGCATACTTCGAGCGTGATCGATGAGCTTTGCTTGATCCGCAGTATGCACACAGGCAACAATGGGCACGAAGTCTCGATACGGTACTTTCATGGCGGAATCCCTGGAGTTCTTGGCCGTCCAACGTTGGGAGCTTGGTTGACCTATGCGCTAGGCAGCGAGTCGCAGGAACTCCCGGCTTATATGGTACTGAGCGACCCGGGTGGACATCCTGTCGATGGCGTGACCAATTGGTCGAATGGATTCATGCCGGCGCTTTTCCAAGGCACAGTGCTACGGCCCAAAGAGCCACGCATCTTCAATTTGCAACCTCCAGCTCACTTAGTCGGCGAAATGCAAACCCAGAATTTGCAACTCTTGCAGGAGATCAACCGACAGCATACGTATCTACATCCCAACGAACCGGAACTCTACGCTCGCATGGCAACGTATGAGTTGGCAGCCAAGATGCAGCTGGCCGCAACCGATGCTCTGGATATTTCGAAAGAGACCCAAGCGACCCTCAATCTTTACGGCATCGATGAACCTGAGACCAAGGAGTACGGAACTCGATGCTTATTGGCCCGCCGGCTCGTCGAACGCGGAGTTCGCTTTGTGCAATTGTTCCACTCTGGACAACCTTGGGACAACCACGACAGCATCGCTAAGAATCTTCCAGCGATATGTCGCAAGACCGATAAACCGGTGGCAGGATTGGTGGCCGATCTAAAGCAGCGAGGATTGCTCGATTCGACCCTGGTGCATTGGGGAGGAGAGATCGGACGATTGCCTGTGACCCAGGAACATGGCAGTCCGGACCGAGCCGGGCGGGATCACAACGGCCAAGGATTTAGCATTTGGATGGCCGGAGGAGGGATCCGGGGCGGGATGGCTTATGGCAAAACCGACGATTTTGGTCACAAAGCCGTCGAGAATGTCGTCACCCCCAACGATTTCCAAGCCACCGTGATGCACCTGTTTGGTCTAGACCATGAAAAGATCTACTACCCATACAATAACACCAAGCAGATCATCACTTCGAACCGCCCAGCGAAGGTCGTCAAAGAGATCTTGGCCTAAACCCGTAATCCTCATTGTTATCACCCTGAAAATCCCTGAAGAGCCCTATCGCAAAAGGAATCCTAGCCTTGCATCCCTGGAATCGAAGAAATTGGATGGCGGCCGCAACTAGCCTACCGTGGCTGGGACTTGCTGCACCAAACTATAGCCTTGCCCAGACAGACCAAAACCCAGCAAGCGAACCGATCGCTTGGGTCCACGCAAAAATCGTTACCGCCGCAGGTCCTCTTATCAACGATGGGACTTTGCTCATCCAAGGCAAGAGCATCCTTGCCGTTGGACCCAGCAACACAACGCCTCTGCCGGCGGGGACCAAATCGATCGATGCAAGTGGCAAATGGATCATGCCAGGATTGGTCTGTACCCATAGCCATATCGGAGGTGTTGGGGCGGCTGATGGAAGTTCCCCGATCCAACCCGGAGTCCGAATCCTCGATTCGATCAACGTCAAAGAAGCTGGCTTCAAAAGAGCCTTGGCCGGTGGCCTAACTACCCTGAACATCATGCCAGGATCCGGGCACTTGGTCAGTGGGCAAACCGTCTACTGCAAGCTCCGTTACGCCGGCAAAGGTCCATCGACCATCGAAGACATTCTCATTCGCGATGAAAACGCAAAGCCGCTGGGTGGATTGAAGATGGCGAATGGGACCAACTCCCAAGGAGAATCGCCATTTCCAGGAACTCGCGGAAAGTCGGCTTTCCTGGTGCGCGAACAGTACATCAAAGCGAGGGAACACCATGCTAAACAAGTGGCAGCCAAAGGGGATCCCGACAAAATGCCTGCCAGGGATCTGCATCTGGAGGCGTTGATCGAAGCCATGCAGGGCACTCGGATCGTCCATCATCACACCCATCGTCACGATGACATCATCACCGTGCTGCGACTATCCCAAGAATTTGGCTTTCGCGTCGTACTACACCATGTGAGTGAAGGATGGAAAGTGGCCAAAGAAATTGCGGCGGCCAAAGCTCCTTGCTCGGTCATTGTGATCGACTCGCCAGGTGGGAAGCTCGAAGCTCGCGATATGGCCTTCAAGAACGGCCGGATACTCGATGAAGCCGGAGTGCGAGTCGCCTTCCACACCGACGATTGGATCACCGACTCACGCATCTTTAATCGATCTGCTGCGTTGGCCGTTCGAGCAGGGATGAACCGAGATCGAGCCCTCGAAGGCTTAACGATCGCCGGAGCGGAAATGCTGGGACTCGAAGATCGTATCGGTTCCTTGGTAACAGGAAAAGATGCCGATCTGTGTATCCTCAACGGTGATCCACTAAGCGTCTACACCCGTGTTCTGGAAACTTGGGTGGAAGGTCAAAAGGCATTCGACTTGGCAGATCCCAAGGATGCGCTGTATGCCGAAGGAGGCCAGGGAGCCGGCTTTGAACTGAACCCTTATCTTTGCTGTTTCGGGCAAGCTTGGCAAAAGGAAGTTACCAAATAATGAAGAGAGCTGTTTTTGCTATTTTGTTCTGCATGTTCACATCGGCCAATCTTCATGCGCAAGCGATCGTCGTGAAGGCGAAGATGATTCACACCGTTTCAGGTAAGCCGATTGAAAACGGAGTGATCGTCTGCATCGACGGAAAAATTGCGTCGGTT
>JAGWZB010000144.1 GCA_018969045.1 Planctomycetota bacterium
CAGATGTTGAGGCCTTTATCAATGGCGACAATAGACCAGGGGCCAGCTTGAGTGATCGAGGTATCACGGCCACTAGAATTAATGTGTCTGCGACAGACAACACCCGCATCGATGCTTTGGCTGGGGCGGCTACGATTGCCGCTGCATTTGGTCAAGTAGGTGTGAGCGTTTCGGTTGGGATAGCGGTAGCGGAAAACCAAATCCAAATTGATACGGCGGCCAAGCTGATCAATGCAGACAGTCAAGTTTTGACCAACGGCGGAGCTCTTTCGATTTATGCAGACTCAAGCTCCAAGATTCATTCGGATGCAGTTGCAGCATCCATTGCCTTTTCATCCGGTACTACTAGTGTCGCGTTCTCAGGAGGCTCCGCTGCTGCGACCAATATTATCTTGTCAGATGTCGAATCGACCATCGACAACAGTGTCACTGGAACTCTCGCCAACAAACTCGGGAAGGTGGATGTTCTAGCAAATAACGCTTCCTCCATCGTAGCGGCTGTAGGATCTGGAAGCGCTGCGGCAGCCGTTGGAGGCGGGCCAGCCGTCGGTGTGTCTTTGGGAATCTCTGTTGCACGGAACTTTATTGGCGTATCTCGAACAGGCGGAAGTGTCACTGGTACGATTCTCAACTCCTCCGATGCGCCTGTCTCGAGCCTGACGCCTGGCATGAAGGTACGAATGGTCGAGGGCGCTCTGGCTGGAGAAATTTACGAATACATCGGATTACAGACCAACGACGCAGATCCAAACATTGCAGGCAATCAGCTTTTCGATCTAAATCAACAGCCTTACCGAGACACCCTCCGATGGCGTCATGTCAATGCTTCTCATAGCGGTTCGGATATCCGGGCTACGATCCGCAACTCGCAGATAATCTCCAGCAGTTCGATCGATGTTCAAGCGACCTCCAATGAATCGATCGACGCAATAGTCGTGGCCGTCTCCATGGGGATCGGAGCCGGCGCTCAGGCCGGCGTTGCGGTTTCTATCGCCGGCAGCTTTGCGGAAAATATCTCCAAAACGGACATCGTGGCATCTATCGATGGGGGAGCCGTTAGCGGCGCGACGCGTGGAATTGATGCTCATGGAATCCATGTTTCTGCATCAGATAGCGCAAAGATCGACGCGTTGGCAACTGGTGCGACGCTGGCAGTGGCGCTTGGCTCCAGTAGCGTCGGAGGCTCAGTCGGTATTTCCTTGGCAGAGAACACCATCGAAAACGACGTCACAGCACTAATCATTAACAATGGCTCGATTGTCAGCGGCAACGGTATTTCAGTTCAATCGAACACATCCTCCGGAACTGCTCAATCCTCTAAATACTCGACATCCTCAGGCCAAAGAACCCTTGCCAGAGGCGATACAGTGCAAGTCTCAGAATCCTACAGCAACGGAGGACAATCAGGTCGTCAGTATCGATTCCGCGGTTTCAATGCTGACTATGACATCCACAATAGCCGATTCAATAATACGCAAACCAATGCAACGCTCGTGCGCGGCGATCTGGTGCGAGTTTCCGGAGGCGCTTTCTACGCATTTATCGGCTCCGACAACAACGGCAGCGGCGTAGCGTTGAATCTTGTCAATCAAAATTATCAAGATTCTTCCCGTTGGGAGCGTGCAAAGGTCATGCTCAGAGAAGGAAACACGGTTCGTACGGGAGCAAACACTTATTATCGATATCGGGGCCCGGAGGAAACGATAAGCCTTGGACAGGAAAACTACACCAACACCAGTCGTTGGCAATCGATTTCTCCAAACACTTACGACCTAGGAGCAGTCGACTATTCCAACACCAAACTGTGGGAACTTTCCGATGGCTCCATCACCGCGACCTCAATTGCTTCGTCGGTTTCCGGAACCTCTGGATTCCTGGGCTCGGTGAGCCTCAGCGGGGCTGGTGCCGTATCAAGAAATCGCATTCTTTCTGCGACCAACTCGCTGATAGAAAACAGCACCGTCACTGCGACCGGGAATGTCAGTATCGAATCCTCGAACACCGCGAAAGTGGATGCTTTAGTCGTCTCAACTTCGGCCGCCTTGTCTGCTGGTGGCACATCAGGTGTCGGCATTTCAATCGGCGTAGCCATCGCGGAAAATTTTATCGGATGGACCAACACGGGAACCGAATCGCCAGCTCAGGTCAAAGCTGGGATGGTTGACTCCGGTTTGAACACCACCGGTACACTATCGATCTCGGCTACAGATGATGCGTCCATCAATGCGGTAGTCTTTTCGGGATCTGCGGCACTGAGCGCTGGAATTGTTGGAGTATCCGCCAGCGGAGCAGGCACCTCCGGGATCAACAAAATTTCGACCGACATCCAAGCATTCATCGATGGAGACAATCGATCTCGTGCCCGCGGTTCGGCAGCAGGTGTAGAAGCAAATTCGATCAGCATCCAAGCCAACGATACTTCACAGATCGAAGCATTGGCCGGTGCTGCAAGCCTCGCAGCCTCTTATAGCGCAACAACGGGTGTTGCGGTGTCCATTGCTGTTTCAACAGCTGAAAACCGTATCGACAACAACACGACGGCAACCATTGCTAATGCCGACAACAGGGTGCAGTCTCGAGTTGGGGCCATCCTGGTTGATGCAAACAGCAACTCATCGATCGATGCACTTGCTTTGGCTGCCACATTGGCCGCCGGTGGCGGCAACGCTTATGGAATCTCCGTCAGTGGCGGAGGCGCTCTCTCCGAAAATCGAATCCTAGGCTTAACGATCGCGTCAATCGAAGATAATAGTCGAGTCCTTTCTAACACAAACCTTACCGTCTCGTCGGATAGCAGTTCATCGATTGAATCCCAAGTGATCGCAGCTAGCGCTGCTGTCGGAGTCGGTGGCTCAGCAGGTGTCGGCGTATCGGTCGGCTTTGGAGTCGCCAGAAACATCATCGGCTGGGACTCGCAATCCACTAGCTTCAATAGTCTCTCGACCCTCCTGACACCCGTCAACCTAACGAACAACTATCGGGTCAAGGTCAATGGCGGAGTTCGAGACCAAGAAGTCTACCAGTATGTTGGGAATGCTAGAAGCAGCGTCTTGCTCTACGACGAAGACTACGGCGATGTTAGCCTCTGGAAACGAGTCGACTTAGCCAAATCTCAATCTGGAGCCAGAGCCTACATCGCAAACTCCAGTACCGATGTCAATAACCAGTTGAATGTTCAAGCAACCTTGCAAGAAGATATCGATGCTCTTGTGATTGCAGGTTCTGTTGCAGCAGGTTTTTCATCAACCCTAGGAGTCGGAGTGGGGGTCGCTGGGGCGGGTGTGGGGGTTGAAAATCGCATCGCCAGCGTTGCACATGCGATCATCGATGGCGATAGCACACTTGGAGTTATCGCTGGTAGCATCAATCTAAATGCTGTGGATCAAGCAACCATCGACGCGACGGCCGGTTCAGCCTCCCTGGCCATGGCTTTGGGCGGTATCGGGGCCGGCGTCGCGATCTCTGTCTCGATTGCACACAATCTAATCGATAACGATATCCGCGCGACGATCAACAATGCAGATAACCGAATCGGCGCACGAACCGGTTCCATTACGGTAAGTGCCAGCGAAGATGCAACCATCGATGCCACCACATCCACTGCGGCCATCGGCGCCGCAGGTGGGCTCATCGGCGTGGCTGTCAGCGGAGCAGGCGCTCATGCGATCAACGTAATCCTCAGCGATACGATCGCATGGGTCGATAACAGCAAAGTAGACGCGGTTGGAAATTTGATTGTCGAGGCGAATTCTCAAGCGACAGTCGAAGCTCAAGTCGCTGCGATTTCGGCATCTGTCGCTGGCGGTGAAGTCGGAGTTGGCATCGCTATCGGTGTCTCTTTGGCAGAAAACTACATCGGCTTCGACGAGTCCGCTAACGCGTCTGCGAGCCTCGTACAAGCGATCATCGAAGATTCCCAAGTAACGGTGTCAGGAAATATCCAACTCAATGCCGAGTCGGACAATGAGGTCGCTTCGGATGTTCAAGCCACTTCGGTCGCTGCAGCCATCGGTAAAATCGCCGGCGCCGGAGCAGGCGCAGGGGTCAGCACGATCAATCTGATCGGCCAAACTACCGAGAGCTATCTGCGTCGCAGCATCGGGTCTGGAATCTCCGCTGCCAATGTGTCCTTAAGCGCCCAGGACAATTCAAGGATACACAGCGAGGCCCAAGCCGGTTCGCTGGCCGCAGCATTCGGTGTCGGCGGTGCCGTTAGCGTTGCTGTGACCATCGCCGAAAATCGAATCACTTCCCAAACCAATTCATCGATTCAATCCGCGACCGTAATGGCTTCGAATAATATACTCGTTGAAGCAAACCAAAACTCTACCCTGAGCTCTGAAGCCTACACGGCTGCCTTCTCGGCCGGCCTTTTGGCTGCAAGTGGAGGTGGAGCCGAATCAAAAAATACGATTGACACCAGCACCAATGCCAAGGTTCTTAGCAGCACTATCACCGCAACAGGTGATTTGACCGTAGATTCCCAAGAGAATTCTGATGCTTCAAGCTACGTGGGAACTCTATCGATCGCAGCCGGATTGATTTCTATCGCTGCAGGTGGATCCGTAACCACTGTGCTCTCTCGACCCACAGTGATCGCCGAGGTAAACACCTCAACGGTCCATGCCGACGAAATCATCATTTCAGCGACAACAACTCCCGTTGCCTCTGCCGAATCTTTTGGTGTCAATGCAGGAACACTGGCGATCGGTGTATCAAAAAGTGAATTGACATTTGCACCCAACGTAAATGCAACCGTTGGTGGTACGATACGTTCAAGAACCCTCTGGGTCGATTCCCAGATTCTTGAAAAATCTGGTGTGAGTAACGGTGACGTCCTGACCACCGCTGGGGCCGGGGGACTCATCGGTGTCGATGCCACGTTATCACGGATCTACGTCAACGGAACTGTAAATAGCTCGATCGCAAACAACGCCAACCTGATAGTTACGGGCGACTCTGTAATCAACGCACTGGGAATGGGTAGCTACTATTCAAAAGCTTCTAGCAATGCGTTTGGAATTCTGGCCGCAGGAGTCAGTTCATCAAATATTAGCGCGGATGTCGCGGTCCAAGCAACCGTCGGTAGCTCGGTGGTTCATCAAGGTGGTACGCTCTCGATCAACGCCGTGAGAGATGTAGAAACCTTTTCCGATACAGTCGCCGGTAGTGGCGGGGTAGCCGCCGGTGCATCAGCCTCATCGGATGCGACTCAAACTGGAACCACAACTGCAAGCGTAGGTCAAAATGCGCAGTTGTCGATCACAGGGGACTTCAAAGTCAATTCAATCTCCACATCTCAAACAAATGGGAGGGTTCTAGCTGTCAGCGGTGGCCTGCTGGCCGGAGCCGGTGCGAGAGTATGGAACTTCGTAGATACCCCTGTGAATGCCAACATCGCCAGCGGCGCGATCATCAACGCCGGTTCGATCGAAGTCGATGCCGGGGGCAAGATTCGCAAACCCAATATCGGAACCAATATCTCCGGAACTACCGGAGGACTCGTCAGCGGCGCAAGTACACGTAGTGAGACCGTCGTCAACTTAAATACCATCGTGGACGTCGGAACGGGTGCTCAACTGACGGTGACAACAGAATCGGGACTCGAGCCCCTGGCTTTGCGAGCACTCAACGATATCCAGGGCTACGACAAAGTGACCTTTACCACCGGAGGAGCTATCAGCGGCGCGGGTGCAGATTCGGTGATCCGAACTCAAGCCGATCTTGCGCGAGTCAATGTCGGAAACAATGCCCGATTGACAGCCACAGGTGACATCCTCATTTCGGCTCGCGGAACAGGAGATGTCGATACCAACACCAATGTCGACACCTACGGTGCAGCTACGGTCGCTGTTGCCGACACACGCACCGATATCCGACCGGTAAATCAGATTGAATTTCAGTCCAACTCTCGCGTTTTTGCCGAAGGCAATATTCTTGTATCTGCAGGCACCGACGCATCCTTCAATCGAGATCGCTACAAGATGCGATCCAGGGCCGATAGTTTTGCAGGAAGCGCAATACCCATCGATGACATCGATGCTCTGGCAAAACTGCTGCAGACCAATACCATCACCGTGAACTCATCCTCCAATATCATCAGCGAACGCGATATCAAATTGCACGCAGAACGCTTTGGATTTGCTGACATGTGGGCTCAAGCCAAAGCGGTCAACTGGGCGTCAGCCACGGCAAGCGCAATCAATAGCGCCCTAGGCGGATCCGAATTGCTTGCTGGCGATGTTGATTCATCAGCATTAGGCGTCGTGACTGTCAACGGACGACTCGAAACCGGTGTGAAGCGTAATGTCACGGTAACTCTTGGTGCACTAAACGCGAACAACCAACCAACAGGCTGGAATCCTGAAACTAGAGTTGTCACAGCGATACAGGCTACCGAAGGTGTCAGAATCAACCAAAATCTTGCAGCCATGAAATCAACTCAAGAACAAGAGTTGATCAATGCGCGTGAAAATTTGGCTCGATACGGTTCCAACGACGCAACTTTGGCGGCCTATTACCGCTCCGAATTGACTCGGATCGGTAATGAACTCGTAGCTCAAGGTCTAGGGGCTTACGACCCGGACGGTGAAATCCGATTCTTAACCGTCGATGTCATGAATGTGAACATCGAGCCCGTGTGGGCTCAAGCTGGAATCATCGATATCCGAGGAGACTCGCTGTTGGGCACTGGCGTGATCCATCCACCTGGAGATGCCGCGGTAAACATCTTGAATTACACCCCAGCTCAACTGACGATCAAGGGAATCACGATTCCAGAGATCAACGGAGGTCTCTATCTCAACGGTACACTTGCCACCGATAATGCTGCGGTTCGGGATCTATCTGAGAATAAAACAGCAAGTTTCTCACAGATCACCGCAGGTGGAGGTGCAAGCGCCAATCCTCCACGTATCAGTGTCAAAAATACGTTCGAAGCAACCGACTACGTGATTCCCGATGGAAACTACCGCAGCAACCAAGGAACAGTCAGCTTGGCCAAGTACCAATCCGTGACCGTCTCTGCCGGCCATACCCAAGGAGGAACCGTCGGTACAACCTACATCTACCTTGGAAACGATGGTTCTGTCAACTTGACAAGCCAGAATTATGCCAACGCGACTCTTTGGTCCGAAGTGGTCAACGATTATGTCGATGCATCGATCGTTGTCGTAGGAGACATCACTAACTACTCGGGAACTGTCAAACTTGAAGCCCTTGGAAGGAATGCGAATATTTCTATCCAGGCAAGTGTCAAGGCTGCCGATGTGAGCGTGATCGCCGGTGGTGCCGTTTTCATTGAAGGATTGACCAGTTACCACGTCGGTGGTGATCCATACGGAAAGCTAAAAACCATTGGAAATGGAATCAGCGCATACGATTCAACCACCGCTGTCAACCTGATGACTACAGCCAGTAGTACAGTGAATCTACGTGCAGATAGCATCTCAGTGAGTGCTGAGTTTATCAACCTAAACGGAATCATTCAGAGCGGAAAATCCTCTTACAGCCTGACTCTAGATTCCTCGGTCACAAGCCAGATCCAAAGCATACTGCGAAGATCCACTCCCCGATACACAGCATTGACCGTAAGCAACTCCGATTTTAAGTGCTTTTATGACCGCGTGGACAATAAGATCATCGTTAAGGAAATTAGAGTCGGTGGAGGTCGGATTGACCTAACCGGAAACCTTCTTAATACCGGTTCGGGTGAAATCCAGATACTCGACGGATATGGCGACATCCTCATCAATAACAACACTCCCTATGATATTGCGATCGAGCGAATCGACGCGTCTCAAAGAGGGGGAGGCACGCTCGTGCTCAAGGACAAAGCCAAAGCGCCAGGATCCTACAACTTCACAACCTCAAACGGCAATACAAGCATTGCGAAAGATCAAACGGTATTCGTGCAATCTGGGTATTCGAAAGGGGGAACCACCGGCGCAGTGTACTCATACCTGGGCCCGACGACAGCAACACTCGACCTTTCCAATCAAGATTATCGAGACGCATCGAAATGGGCTCAGGTACCTCGTTCGACTATCTACTCTAGAGATCTCGCTGGAGCCCTTCCAGCTGTCGATACCACCTACACTCCAGCATCGAACTGGCGGTATGGATTCTCTGTCGGTATGAAAACCGCAACCCGAACCACAACAACTTACGGATCCTCTTCGTGGTTGGGAATCGATGCGCTGGCTGCAGATCCAGCGAATATTCGCTCGACCTCCACTGAAGTCCTCTCCCAACCCGTTCTCTCGGCCGCCGGAACCTATTTCTTCAAAACCGCTACGGCCGAAGGCAACTACAAATATCAATTCAAAGATATTCCTACCGAAACGAATAAATACCTATTACGCAAATGGCAAACCAAAACTTGGTACGGCAAGAAAACCAATTATCAAACCTGGGTCAATGAAACCAAAGCCGATCAAATTGGAACCCATTCGTTCCGTGCCGATCGGCCGATCACCATCAATTTCATCGGGGAAACCGAAGCCGATGTCACGGTAAACTCAACTTCAGGTGGTCGAATTCTAATCGAAGGCCCCATCCGAAACACCACCGGTACCACAACACTCAATAGCAGTACAAGCATCATCCAAACCAACAAAGATGAAGCGATTCAAGGACGAAAAGTTGTCCTAACTGCCGGTAACGGGTCCTCCCATACCATCACCGACGCACGAGTCAATCTGTCTGAAATCGGTCTATTTAGCTTGCTTGCTACCGCCGGCGGAAATATCACCATCACTGAAACTCTCGGTGCGATGGCAGTCGACAAAGTCATATCGACTTCTGGTAACACCAAACTAACGGCCCAAGATGGGATCACGGTAGCATCCAGCACAACTCAATCACCCGCGATACAAGGCCAAAGCATTGTTCTCAACGGCGGTGTCGGTACCCTCGGTACCAGCAATAAGGCGTTGAAGCTTAACACTGGCACGGATATTACCAGCAAATTGGCGGCGAATGCCTCCGGGGATATTTTCCTCGAGGAGATCAGCAGCAACCTACGTATCGATCAAATCATCTCAGCCCAAGGGAATGTCTCCCTGACCATCAGCAACGGTACGTTGATCGACGGAAATACTACCGCTCGAAAAGACGACCGAGCTTATGAAGCTTTACTCAACGGTGTCTGGACCGACCTTCAATTGACCGCTTCAACAGGCGCAAACTCGAAGATTACTGATACGATAGCGACGTTCTCGAAATCCAAGGAAAAGGAGTACCAGACTTATTGGAACTGGAGAAACCGTTTCACAGATGTGTCCAAAAAAGTTTCAGTCAGCAGAATTGAAACCTCAAGCAATACGCTGCTTTTCAATTCGGCCCACGGACTACAACCAGGAGACGCAATTACTATCACCGGAAACGGTCTACCACCCGAACTTATTTCCGGTGAAACTTACTTTGTGCATTCGGTTGTCAATAGCGTTCAAATAAAGCTCTCATCGACATATTTAGGATCAGAACTCGATCTTACCGGCAATGCAATCGATTTCAGTGACGCGTCGGTAACCACGGATATTCAACCTGTCGCGGCATTCTCCACCTCTCAACAGATCAGTCTTACCGCCGAAGAGGACGCCTTCTACCGCGACCTGTATCTTAAGGAAGGTGCCGACAAGGGACTCACTGGATCGGCTCTTAACGACTACGCACAGTCGGCGATCAACACGTTAGTCCAGTCTAGAACTGCGCAATACAACGGCCTGCACAACACGTTCAATGCATATAATCGTGGCGGATACAGCGCTGGTGATTTGACGCGGAAACAATACAAGAATTTCAGTTATACCCCAACGGCATCGGAAACAAGCGCTCTGACCTCCAGCATCAAGATCTGGAAAGAGGAAGAACTGCTCTATTCGTATAGTGCAGGATTGATGGCAGAGGTCTCTGATACTCAAACCGTCATCGAAGATGACAATATCCGAGGAAACGACGTCAATATCTATGCACCCAACGGAGGCGTCGGATCCTTCACAACCCCAGTAACCATCGACCTAACTAGAAATCCTCTGAATCTAACCAACGACGAGCGAGTGGCTTTGTCGTCGGCTGAGCGTGCTGATGTTGTATATCTCGGAGGAAAAACGGTTTCAACTACTTTCAATTTCACACCAGATTTGACTTTAGGAGATACCATCGCTCGTAATGATGGTGGCAGTTGGACCAGCGATGGTTATCAAGCTGGCCTGTTTTTACGAGTGATCAGCAAGTCCAGAAACTCAACCGCAGACAATGCATTCTGGGAAATCCTAGCCGTCACCCCAAGCACTCTTCGAATCAAGCAGAAAGGAACCTTGGTTTCAGAGTCAGGCCGCAGTGCAACGATTTCCCAAGTCGTGCTCAGGCCGATGGATTCCCCAATACCTTTGACGGCCATCGAAATAGCCCAACGCGATGACGTCGATATGTATGCTGTAGGCAAGCTTGTCGTCAGCGCATCGAACGCCGTTTTCGTAGGATCCGAAAACGACTTTTTCCTCAAAGATATCAATACCCAAGGGATCCTTGCCGTGAAGACAGGCGACGGCATTTTCAATAGTTCCGGCCACCAATCTGCGATGATCGTCGCCGATGATGCGGTGTTTGAAGCCGCCTCGGGAGGGGTGGGAACCTCCACCAACCCTCTGAGAGTTAACCTCAGAGACGGTGCTTCGATTGCTGGTCGAGCAAGCGATTCAATCTATATCACCGAAACTTTAGGCAATATGCTCGTCGATACGTTCTTCAGCCAAAGCGGTGCAATCGAATTGACCACAAACGCCGGCTCGATCGTCGACAATGCAGGAAATGATCTGGTCGATCTCAAAGCAGGCATGGGGATTCGCTTG
>JAGWZB010000575.1 GCA_018969045.1 Planctomycetota bacterium
AGGTTTTGCATTGTATGCCAGCACGGCGGGGGCTAGAAATCACCGACGGAGTTATCGACTCCAAGCAAAGCCTAGTATTCCACCAAGCTGGAAATCGATTGCACGCACAAAAAGGCCTTTTGGTTTGGTTAGCCCTCGAGAATGGCTATACCACCCAAGCTCAGGTTGGCCGGTTGATGTAAAGTTGGATTGCATCCGGTACAATGCATCCCTGGGAGATCGATCGACCCTGCATGGGAACGATAGGAGCTAGGGGTTGTTCAAGAGCTTTTTTACCGACTGGTCACTCGAAAAGAAGTGTCTATTCTTTCTAGGCCTTGCCCTGCTTTTTTCTCTGGTTTTGGGCGCCGTGGCTGTGCAAGGTGTCGCCGAACGACTTGTCAAGGAAACCAACCGACAGTCGGCTCGCGACTATGCCGAGAAAAAAATTTGGGGCAGCCACATTTTGGTAATGACAACCAATCCTGGGGTCACCAATCTAGACTCCACCGAAGACCAATTGTCGATCTTCGACAAACGGAAATCAAGCAATCAATACGAAACCACACTCTTGAGAATTAGCGATGGGCTCGAGCATCATGCCCTAGCAGGAAAACTCGCAAACGACGAAGACCTGAGAAAACTTACGAAACTGCATTCCAAACTCTCGGAGTTAGAGGCCCAGGTGCGACAAGAGGCTCGGCTGGCCAAGGGTGCTGACTCGTCCAATACACCCGCGATCGATCCACCCATCGATTGGGACTTGGGCTCGGATCCATTGAAATCGGTATTCGAAGAAGCAGGCCCCGTCGATGGATTTCTCATCTTCTATCAGCCTATCATCTTCCAAGATGCGTGCCGAAGCTGTCACGGAAGAAATATGGCCAAATCCGTTCCGAAACCTGCAGCCTCGTTGGTCGATCCGTTTCGTGTCATCAAGGTAAAAATCGCAGTCAATGACACCCGATACTGGAGAATCTGGAGCTATTCGCTTCTATCCGCGATCGGGATCGCAACCCTGGCACT
Organism: Planctomycetota bacterium; assembly: GCA_018969045.1. Classification (GTDB taxonomy): domain Bacteria; phylum Planctomycetota; class Planctomycetia; order Pirellulales; family Pirellulaceae; genus JBKCUI01. The sequence goes on from JAGWZB010000575.1 coordinate 1,006, forward strand.
GTCCTTGTTCTTCATCCACTGGGTCTTAAAACGGCTCGTCATCAATCCTCTTTCGGAGCTGAAATTTGTATCCGATGAAATCACCAGCGGAAAAACCGACTTGGAGTTTCGCGTTGATACCGACGATGAGTTCTCAGAACTGTCCGAATCGTTCAACAGAATGCTTCGGCATATCACATCCACCCAGAAAGAGATACAAGCCGTCAACCAAGAACTCGACTCCCGAATCGATGAACTTGCCGTTGTCAACCTCCAGCTTTACGAAGCCAACCGACTCAAAGGTGAGTTCCTTGCGAACATGAGCCATGAGCTCAGAACACCACTGAATAGCATTCTGGGATTCAGCGATGTACTCTCAGGCATCGAGACCCTGACTGACAAGCAACGCCGATGGGTAGGGAATATCCAAAACTCAGGACGAGTGCTCCTGGAAATGATCAACGATATCTTGGATTTAGCGAAAATTGAAGCAGGCAAGATGGAGGTTCGCCCATCTTCCTTCGACCTGCTCAGTGTGATCAGGGCGCAGATGGAATTGTTTCGGAAGATGGCCGAAGACAAAAATATCGACCTTCAAATCGACTCCAGTCTCGATGAACTTCGTATCAACCAAGATCAAGGCAAGATCTCCCAGATCCTCACAAATCTGATCTCCAATGCGATTAAATTCACCCCGGAAGGTGGCTTAGTCACCATCGCGGCAGAACTCCT
>JAGWZB010000003.1 GCA_018969045.1 Planctomycetota bacterium
CCGGGGTCTGTCCCCGGCAAAAGCAGTCGGAAAAAAAGGTACGGAAACGGGGACAGACCCCGATTCCCAACCCGATTTTTAAAGCCAAGTGCGCGGGGTCTGTCCCCGCTTTTTTGGGGATTTGCAAGTTGAAAGAAATCTCCCTTTTATCAGATAAATTGCCAGACTCTGGCCCGTTTGGGTTGTGACCTGCGAGATTTTCATTCTCGGACATCAAAAATAGCTCAGCGAACCATTGCCCACCCCCCATTGGCAGGCAATCGCATCTTTCAAATTCTAAGGGTTCAATGTGTCATCGCACCCATCTCTCCATGAAGGATCTCTCCGTCAAGGAGTTTGTCCCTCTCAAAACACAACGACCGCCTGGCGTAACTGACATCCATCTCGCGAACAACCTCCTTGAGGCTTCGCCGATGGTTCTTCCTCCGAGACTTAGTCCTCACCACGTTGTCCTGCCTTCGATGACTGACTTCTTCGCGGTCGATCGAAATCGCATTCGGTGCGCTCACCGTCACAACCACACGATTCTCTCGAATCTTATGGATTTCAATGACTATATTGCCTCCAATGACAATTCGCTCTCCCTCTCTTCGACTCAGTGCAAGCATGGTTTCCTCCTTGGGTTTGGCTAGTTGATTTCCAGTTCGTGGAACCTAAGTCTAGGTCCACCGTTTGACACGTCTGGTCACTCACCGAAACACTGCGGAAAAATTTTCCTAATCGCTTTCCAATGCTAGCTAACTAGCCAGGAAGTCCGTTTTGGAACAGAATCTTGGGGATAGCTTATTTGAAGAATCACGGGTGATTCTTCAAGAGTATGTTTTTGGTTTTTTGCATACAGGGTCGTTGGCGATGGCAAAGCAATACGCGGTTTGGATTTGGATTCTGGGGATTTGCATTCTGTGTAGGCCAACGCTGGCAACCGAACCGACACCTGCCCCCAAACGAATCGTCCTGATCGCGGGGAAGCCATCACACCCTCCTCGAATGCATGAGTTCAACGCGGGCGTCCAACTTTTGTCTGGATGCTTACTCGAAAGTGGACTTCCAATCGCAGTGGATATTTCACTCAATGGCTGGCCAAAAGATGAATCTATGCTTGATCGAGCCGATGCGATTGTCTTCTACATGGATGGTGGTGGTGGACACGAGGCGGTCCAAGAGTCTGGAAGACGACTCAACAAAATCGACGAACTTGCGAACAAAGGTGTCGGAATCGGATGCATGCACTACGCTGTTGAAATTGTTCCGGACCAAGCGGGTAAAGAATTCAAGAAGTGGATCGGAGGCCATTACGAGCACATGTTTAGTTGCAATCCGATTTGGTCTCCTGAATTTGGTCAACTTCCAGACCACCCTATCACCCGTGGCGTCCAACCGTTCTCAGTCAAAGACGAGTGGTATTTCAACATGAGGTTTATCGATGATCTACCAGGTGGATCTGCGTCTCAGAGACCAAACTGTAAATTTGTTCCAATCCTAGTTGCTAGTCCATCAGACGCGGTTCGCAATGGGCCTTATGTTTATCCACCCGGGCCTTATGCACACATCCAAGCTAACCAAGGCCGCGCAGAAGCCATGCTCTGGACGGTCGAACGATCCGACACTGGCCGAGGATTCGGCTTTACCGGAGGACACTTCCACGATAATTGGGGGAACGACTCGTTCCGCAAACTAATCCTTAACGCTTGTCTTTGGATTGCGAAAGTTGAAGTTCCGGCCCAAGGCGTCCAGTCTGGTGTGTCCCAAGAGCAACTCGATGCGAATCTCGACCCAAAAAAGAAGTAGAACTATCAGGACCCATCGCCGTTGGCTTTTTGGTTTTGGTCTCGCATGATCTTATAAAGATCCAGATCGGATCGTCCTCCTAGAATAGCAAAAATGGTTCTGAGTCGCTCAAACCCTTCGGACAATCCACCTTGAGCATGAAGCTTAAAATAGCCTGGCTCGGCTGTCAGAACTTGTCGATGCCAACGAACGCTCTTTGCCCCAGAAGGATCGATCTGATTTGGTACTTGAAGTACGGTTTCTAAGTAGGCGTTCGCTCCTGAGTCGTCTGCAAGAAGCGTACGACCAAGTGGTTCATGAAGGTACCGCGTGCGGCTGATCAGCGCATCGGCTTGCATCTGAACAGTCGACTCGTCATCTTTGATTAAACATATCTGCCATTGGCCTTGTTCGGATTTGGAAATCGATTCAACACCCAAGCTTTCGATCATAACAAACTCTGGCGATGTCTGCTCCGATAGCTCTCGTCGTGTTTGAGCAAGCTGTTCATTCTCTTGATGAGCTACCGGAGGAACTACCCAGATCAATTGTTTGTGTTTTGCATATCGAAGGCACTCTCTGACAACTCTGATTGCATCATGAGTACAACCGACCAAGAGAATCCGTTTGTTGTCGTATGCTTTGGGATCGAACTTGCGGTCTGCTGGCAGGTATTCGAGGAAGTCTTTGGTGGCTTGCAACTCACCGGTTGCAAGTCCGCCGGCTGGCCCGAGTCCAACTCGACTTGGTCCAAGACCTCGGCAATCGATGATGCAGTCGGCACGAGAAACCCACGCGCCTCGATGCCTACCCTCAACGAGAATTCGGAATTCATCGTTGCATCGATTTTGCCAGTCGAACTGATCGTATTGCTGCGATTCGGGAAGCTCTCTGGAACGAAACCTAGAAACATCGACCACTGGACTTAGAAAGTGTATGTCATCGAAAATCAGATCGGTTTTCGCAAGTGGCAATAGATATTCCTGGGCATACTCCTTGCCCGTAAACACACGCTTAGGATCCGGTTGAAGGTACTCAGGATCTTGGGCTTTGAGTGCAGCTATTCCAAGGCTCGTGGTGACGGAACTAACAGGATACTCAAGTGGTCTATCGTGCCAATCGAGCATACGATGCGCGACTCGTCTGGCCTCAAAGATCGAAACATGGTACCCCAGAAACCTAGCATACAAAGCAGCTTCGATCCCCAGTGGTCCAGCACCGATGATGGCAATTGTTGCCGGACTTTCCATTTCCGGATCCCAAGGAAGTGCATCGATCATTTAGCATTCTGAAGGTTGGGGGATTAGGGCAGAGGTATGTTGTTGAATTCGTAGTCAACGGTCTGTAGGATCACTGACTCAGGCGCGCGATAAACGAATCGGTAGTCGACAAGCTCGTCTTGGATGTCGAAAAGATAACTGATACCGATATCATTCTTGGTCAAGCGAGTCGTCGCCCAACCTGCATGCTGAATTTTGTTTCCCTCTTGATCAACTAGGTAGCCATCGGTTAGCCCAACCCAGCCTTGCAATACATCGTTGGTTGGTTGATTTGCAAGCGAGACACCGATCTGGACTTCGTGCAAATCGCGGTTCTTGCGAGCTGACTCCAACACGACGGTGATATCGCCCGCGTTTAGACTTTTGCCGTTATTTTCCTTGAGATTATCGAAGCCGATTGTTGCGATTCGCCCGGGTATGGCTATTTGCAACTCTCCTTTCCACGAAGCAATCTTCGTTGCCTGCAAGGTTGGTTTAACCACTCTCATGGTTGATACCAGTTGCGAACCTATCGGTGTATATTCGCAAGATTGATCTATTGGGACTGGTAAAATTTCGTCGTTGTCGGTGCGAACAACGAGCTTATCCATCGGGAAACGCACGAACACTGGGTTGAAGCGTGGTTCCCAGTGCAAAACAAAATCCAGTTCTGCTGAGCTTTGTAGCGGGTCAAGGAAGCTGGTCGTTTTGCTAATCGCGGTAGGTTGCAAGCGAAGCACTCCGATGTAGATCGGTGAAATCGGTGCTTGCAGCGTGTTTTTTAATAAACCTGACGGATCCTGCGGGATCTTTGGCTTGGGATTTAGAGCAAGCTTCCCACCGTCTTTGGATGCGATTTGCCAATCCACTTTCTCGAGCAATTCATCGATGGCTTCCCAATAGGTGACTCCTTGGATGTCCAGTTTGACTATTTCGCTAAAAGAGGCTTGGCGTCTGTAGTTTTCCAAATCGATTTTGTTGCGGGTTTGTTTTTCGATAGATTCAAGAGCTTCGATTACAGACATATCACCGACAAGGTTTACGATGGCGGGCTCATGAAAATCCAGAGTCGACTCCTGGATGAATTTCTCTCGAATCCTTTCGATTCGCATGCGAAGTTCAGGGGAAGCTAGATCGTCCAGCGGCGGGAGATACTCTAGAGCTTGGGGTCCGATTTCTCTGAGTTCTTTTTCCGCTGAATCCCGATCGACCTCTTTATCGGCATCAAGCTGCTTGGCCAGCTCCCCGACACGCGCTTGGATGTTATTGGTTTCATCGGGGTCTTGATTACCCCTAGCCAGTAGGCTTAGCAAGCTTACAAGTATCCATACAAAAGCGAGTTCTCTGGGAGTTTTCATTGGTCATTTAATTGGTTAGGTTTGAGTTTGGATCGGACTTCTTGGTAGCGAACTGCCAATTCCTGTTCATACCCTCTTTGAGTCGGCTGGTAGAACTGCCGATCGACTCCCAAGTAATCTTGGGCAGCGATTGCGTCAGGAGCATCGTGTGAGTACTGGTATCCGATGCCGTGTCCGAGTTGATTCGAGCCAGCATAATGGCCGTCTCTGAGATGAACAGGCACGGGAATGAGATTCCCAAGTTGAACTTCTTTCCGAGCGGCAGCGATGGCACTGGTGGCTGAGTTGCTCTTGGGTGCCAACGCCAAGTAGATTACAGCTTGGGACAGATTCAATTGGCACTCGGGCAGTCCGACAAACTCGCAAGCTTGCATGGTAGCGACGGCCAAACCCAGGGCAGTCGGATCGGCATTGCCGATGTCTTCGCTTGCAAAAATCACCAATCTGCGAGTCAGGAACCGGATTTCTTCACCGCTTTCGATGGCGCGCGCAAGCCAATAAAGAGCCGCATCGGCGTCGGATCCTCGGAGGCTTTTGATCAGAGCGCTTGCCATGTCATAGTGTTGATCGCCGGTGGGATCGAACTGCAGCACTTTTTTCTGCATGCTCTCTTGCATAAGCTCGACGGTAAGTTCTATGGGAACCCGGTTGGAAGAGAGCACTGCGACTTCGAGAGCGTTGAGGGCTCGACGCGCATCGCCTTCTGCAATCCGCGCGCAGTACTTGAGTGCAGCTGGATCGACTTGGATGTTGTATCGACCTAAGCCTCGCTGTGGATCTTGGATAGCTCGCTGGAGAAGCTGGGTAAGTTCCTGGTCGCTCAGAGGCATAAGCTCGAAGATCTGAGATCGGCTCAGAAGCGCTCCGTTGACGGCGAAGAATGGATTGCTGGTGGTTGCCCCGACCAAGGCGATGGTTCCGGATTCGACATCGGGCAAAAGTGCGTCTTGCTGGGATCGGTTGAAACGATGGATTTCGTCGATGAACAGGATGGGTCTAGATCCTGTGACGCTGAGTTCATCTCGGGCCCAATCGAGCGACTCTCGGAGTTCTTTGATACCGCTGGTGACGGCATTGATTTGGCGAAAGGCGGATTTGGTTTCTGACGCAATCAGACGAGCGAGGGTAGTTTTTCCGGTTCCAGGAGGACCGTAAAGCAGGATCGACTGCACGCGCGAGGCGCTGACGAGGCGTCGCAGGAGCTTTCCTGGTGCCAAAATGTGGGACTGGCCGACCATTTGGTCGAGGGTTTGTGGCCGCATACGGGCCGCCAGAGGCTGGGCACTTTGGCGATTGGCTTCTTCGGCTTTTGAAAATAAATCCATCGTTTCCGGCTTTGCTTGGCAGGAACTCTCTAGACCCGGCAGGTCTGAGTCCTGCGAATGAGCTTGGTTTTCCTGCGTAAATCCCTACAATCTCGGACCTTACCATCCTGGGAAAAACGCCTGGGGTGTTTATTCCCGCTACTGCATGTGGATTTTAGACAATGTCCGACTCGAAGTCCGATTCCGGTTCGCAAAATTCCAATGAACTTGGTGTGCATCAGGCTGCGAGACTGGAAAAGCTGAAAAAAATTGAGGCCATGGGGATCGACCCTTGGGGTCATCGTTTCGACAATCGTTTGTACATTGAAGCGGTTCGAGCCAAAGCTTCCGAGGTCCATTTTCAGAAGGAAGATGGTACCGTCGTTGAATTGCCAGATTTCGAGGGAGAAAACCCGGTCGATTACAAGGCTTGGAAAGCCCAGCAGGGCCCTGGTCAGGAGACAGGTCCGAGCGTGCGGATCGCTGGTCGAATTTTGTTGATGCGAACAGCCGGCAAACTGGTGTTTTTGAACATCAGGGATTTGACGGGGGACATTCAGGTGATGATCCCCAAGGGGCATTTGCCAGATGAAGATTTCGAGCTTACCAAACTGCTGGACTTTGGGGATTTGATCGGTGTCGATGGACGGCTGGGTCGCACCAACACCGGGGAGTTAACTGTTTTTGCATCTAAGCTGCATTACATGACCAAGACCTTGGATCCTCCACCTGAGAAGCATGCGGGGTTGCAGGATCCGGAATTGCGACAACGGATGCGGTATGTCGATCTGACTTACAATCCCGAATCGCTGCAAACGTTTTTGAAGAGGACCAAGATCATCCAATCGATCCGCAGCACGCTGGCCAAGCATGCGTTTGTCGAAGTCGAGGGGCCTACGCTTCATACGATTGCCGGTGGAGCTGCGGCCAAACCCTTTTTGACCCACCACAACGCTTTGGACATGAAGCTCGTTCTGCGCATCGCTTTGGAACTGCACCTGAAGCGTCTGATGGTCGGTGGGATCGAGAGAGTCTATGAGATCGGTCGAGTGTATCGGAACGAGGGGATTAGTCCAAAACACAATCCCGAGTTTACGATGATCGAGTTGTATTGGGCTTATGCCGATTACAAAGTCATGATGGATCTAACTCAGCAGATCATCGTCGAAGCGATCGAGGCGACGGGGCAAGGTTACCAACTGATGTGGGGTGATCTTCCAATCGATTTCACACCACCTTTTGCTCGTAAGACCTACACGGAACTATTCGAGCAACATACGGGATTGAAGATCGACGATCACGAGGGTATTGCCAACCTTGCCAAGAAAATTGGGCTCAACCCAGCGGGCAAGCATCCCGATGTGATTGTCAGTGAAGTTTTTGAGGAAAAGGTTGAGGACTCGCTGATCGGTCCGGTCTTCGTGACCGATTACCCAGCAAGTTTATGTCCGCTGACCAAACGCAGTTCGACCAATCCAAAGATCGCGGAACGATTTGAGCTTTTCATTCATGGTATGGAGCTCGCGAACGCTTATACGGAACTCAACGATCCTATTTTGCAAGAGTCATTGTTCAAAACGCAGCTTGAGGGGATGCCCGAGGAGGATTCGATGGCGCGGATGGACAGCGACTTTATCCGAGCCTTGCGGCACGGGATGCCACCTGCAGGTGGACTAGGGATCGGGATCGATCGCTTGGTGATGCTATTGACCAATTCACGCAGCATTCGCGATGTGATTTTGTTCCCATTACTTCGTCATGAATCATAAAGAACCATTGCACGGCTGGCGTAAAAAAGGCATCAGATAGGTTGTAACAGATGGAAGCAGGAATTGTTGGTTTACCAAACGTTGGCAAAAGCACTTTGTTCAACGCATTGACTGGATCGCAAGGAGCACAAGCTGCGAATTATCCATTTTGCACGATCGAGCCAAATGAAGGGATCGTCAGCATCCCGGATAAACGACTCGATCGCATCAGCAAGTTGATCAAAACCCAGAAGATCATTCCTGCGATGTTCAAGTTGGTGGATATTGCTGGAATCGTCAAGGGAGCCAGCGAAGGCGAAGGACTGGGTAATAAATTCCTGAGTCACATCCGCGAAGTCGATGCGATTTTGCAGGTAGTGCGTTGCTTTGAGGATCCCGATGTGACTCACGTTGCAGGTAAAGTGGATCCGGTCTCTGACATGGAGACGATCGAAATGGAATTGCTATTTGCGGATATCCAAAGTGTTGAAACAGCTTTGCCCAAGGCCGAGAGGGCTGCAAGAACTGGGGACAAGGAGGCCAAGTTTCGCGTCGGTGTCATCCAGAAATGCCTCGAGCATCTTAACTCCGAGCAGCCTCTGCGATCCCTTAAGCTTGAAGAGGCCGAAGCCAAAGCGATTCGAAGTTTTGGATTGATGACAGCCAAGCCTATCCTCTACATTGCCAATGTCGACGAGGGCGACTTGCATGGGGCAGACGCCATGGTCCAACAAGTCCGGACAGCGGCCGACAAAAAGGGGGCCTTGGTTGTTCCGGTTTGTGCCAAACTTGAGGCAGAGATCGCCGAACTTGAGGAGCCGGATCGAAATGAGATGCTTGCAGCCGTTGGGCTCGAGGAGCCGGCCCTTCAAACCGTTGCTCGGCAAACGTACAAGACACTCGGCTTGCAGAGTTACTTTACAGCAGGCGAGAAAGAGATTCGAGCTTGGACCGTGCCGATCGGGGCAACCGCTCCGCAAGCGGCAGGAGTCATCCACACGGACTTTGAACGTGGTTTCATCCGTTGCGAATGTTATAGCCTTGAAGATCTCGAAAAATTTGGGAGTGAGAAAGAGATCCGCGCCAGCGGAAAGATGAGAACCGAGGGAAAAAGCTATGTCATGCAAGATGGAGACATTTGTCACTTCCTCTTTAACGTATAGCCATCTATGAGTACCCCCAAAGGATTTGCGATCGGGTTGCTAAGTGTCATCGAATTGACCGGCAAGGATCGCAACAAGATCCTAAATAATTTGTGCACGCAAGACTTGCGAGCCTTGGGGATAGGGCAAGTCAAGGAAACCTTTATGCTCGATGTGAAGGGGAGAACGGCCTCCCACGGTATCGTCGCATGCATGGAGTCTAAAACGCTCTTTATTTCCTCACCTGGACAAGCACAAAGGCTCGTGCCGCACATCGACCGTTACATCATACGAGAAGACGCTCAGGTGCGCGATATTTCGAGCCATTACCAAGCCTTTCTTTTCGAACCAAACGCACCGGAAATCCAGAGCTTAAGAACTACGCGGCTTGGTCAGGCCCTTTGTGCGGAAAATCGGACCGATGGCGAAGCGTCTTTTTGCATCAGCACTGGATGGCTAGGTCCTCAAAGCACACTGATCATGGTGCCGCCCCAATCCCAAGACGCAGAGCTACTAGAACTGTCGCAGAAATGTCAAGAAAGCGATTGTCAGCACCGGGAAGGTTGGGAACTCCTAAGGATCTCAAGTTTTTGGCCATGGTATGGCGTAGATATCGATGAAAGGAACCTTCCTCAGGAGATTGGGATCGACGATCGCGCGATTTGTTTCAATAAAGGCTGTTACTTGGGACAGGAAACTGTCGCGAGGCTCGATGCATTAGGCCAAGTTCAAAAGCAGTTGGCTTTGGTCAACATCCAAGCCCAACAGGGGGGTCAGATCCAATTGCCTTGGGAGTTATTCCTCGAGGGCAAGTCGATAGGTGTTGTTACTTCCTTAACAAAAAACAAATCTGCTGAGGGCAGTATCCAAGAGCATTGGATCGGGTTGGCGATGCTCCGAAGGGGTTATTTCCAAGTGGAAAGAGCATGGGCGCTCGACGGGGGCTGTATGTTGAGAGTTAGTTCAACGGTTTGAATCGTTCAGTGGTCTTCAACTTGCCAGGGCAATTTGATTCGTCTTGGACCTTGTGGTTAATTGACAATTTAGAAAGATTGGGCTAAAAAAGAGGTCCCGGAACGCGATTTCATTTTTCTCAAGTTACTCTTTTGCGTTTCCAGGACTCTCATGCCGGACGTCGTTTGCAAGTGCGGCCATTACGTGCGAGCGTATGTTTCCCCAGGGACGGAGGTCGTCTGTTACCAGTGCGGCACGGTTCTGACAATGCCTGGAGATGCTTCGGAACCCTTCAAGCGTCGGATTGAATGGCTGCCCATACTTTTAAGGATCGCGACAATCCTCTCTTCGGTTGTCTTGTGCATTTGCGGTATTTGGTTTTGGTCACAATCAGGTATGTGGTACCCCACCAAGCTCCAAGAGAGTCCGCAGCCTGAGCTAGTTCCGATTGAAACCCAGCCAACTCCTAACCCAATTCCCAGGGACCAGTCCAAGTGGAGTAGTACACAGAACTGGAACACATCTTTTGAAAGGATTCCTCGTGGGAATGAACTCCAAGAGCAAGCAATACAAATTTGCAGCTATGGATCTTTAGCGCCTCGATCAAAGATCTGGGAACGTCTTGATACCCAGTCGATGGCAGAGATAGCATCTAATGAAAACACCCTTGGTAAGTTTCTTGCATCGTTAGGATTGAATTCGGTGGATACTAGTCGACGTATCACCGGGAACAAATGGGACATCCTGGCTGTTGACCAAAACCAGGAGGATATCGGTGTTCTGGTCCGTTATTACCGCGAGCTGACTCCAACGATTCTTGATCGTCAAGGCCAGTGGATTCTCCAGTCCTGCTCGCTTGTCGGATCTGAGAAACTCTTCGAGACTTGTTCAAAGTTATTCGCTGAAGATTCGCCATCGAGTCAAGCCGAAGCAGCACAGCAGGAGCTGGAAGATGAAGAGACGCAGTCGCCGAGGTTTTACTTCACTCCCGAGTTTGGGTACATGGTTTTGGTTTTTCAGTTCCAGTCTGACAACATCGTGTGGAAGGATTTGATTCCACTGCCGGGCGAAGTGCCGATCACTCAAGCGTCGGTGTTGAGCCTCGAAATCGATTCGGTCTCTCGAAATAGTACCGAGCTGAACCGTTTTGTGGACATCTTTGGAGACTACCAGGCAAAATCCCAGCAATCTTTGGCAAGTATCTTCTTGGATCGACAGTCTGATGAAAAATCAAAATCCATTCAATCACTCCGAACCATCGATGTGATTCCGCAGTTTCGATCTCGACGGTTGATCGAGCTTGTGAAAACAGCACAGAACGATAGCGATTCACTCAGCCAACGGTTGCTGCGTTTCAGGAAGGATTATCCAGAGGATTTTGGAGCGGATTGCTTGCTGGTTTCCCTCTGGTGCTACGAGAGTCGTCAATCGCGCTACAAGATATCTTACGACGAGTCGGTTACGAACTTTATCGATTCAGCGCAAAGACTCTTCATGAGAACTTCTGACCCACTGCTGCTTGAGATCAAAGCCCGCATGTTCGATTCTTGTGGACGTGGAAAAGAAGCACTCAAAGCCGTTAGCGAGGCCGAGAAACTAGGCTTCAAGTCTTTCTATCTATTGGAGAGTCGAATTCAAGAGTGCTTGGAATCCAAGGACAAAGATCGATTGCTGGATTATTTGTCCCAACTAAACGAATATTTTGCTGGTCAACCCGATGGTGCTCTGGATCCACAGGTTCGTGAAATTTGGCGAAGCCGACTAGCAGATCTGGATAAGTAGTCTGCAAGTGCGGTTTTTAGGTCGGATCAACCTCCAAGCAGTCTTGAAATCCATCCTTGCAAGCGAGCCATATCTTGATCGATCAAGATCCCTGCTATTAGCAAACACACAAGTCCCAGAACGATGCATACGGTCGCTTGCACAAAGGTCGTTCTGGAGATCATCGACCCTGATGCCGATAGTGATTTCGATTCCATCAAGAGTTTTTCAAATTCATACCAACCCATCAAACTAGGTTGCTTACCACAGGCCGTCAAATGCGAGGTGTTTGGGAACCCCCGGCTTGACTCAACAATGGCCCTGATACTCCAACTAGGTACCTCGAGTTGATTACCTAACCAAGAATGTTCGATCGACTTATCAACCAGAGTTTGATCAAGAACATTTCTTAACTGTTCGCACGAGAGCCCAAGAACAGTCCAGCCGGGGGTTCGTTGAAGTGCAAAGAACAGGACCACAAGGAAGTACAGAGCCATCAGAAGTAGCCACGCCCACTCCCCAAGATTTGCATAGGCTCCGGTTGGAAAGAACAACTCGATCGGGCCGATGAGAGCAAACCCACATAGAGCAAACCCCACAAGCAATACGTCCTGCCCGCTTGTCAAGAGCGTAGGGGTTCTTCGCAGGGCTAAGAGCCCCATGACCAGAAGGTAGATTCCAAATGGAGCGATCCCGATGGCAAGCCTCAGATAATCCATCATTCGTTCACCGTTGTCTTACTTGATTTGAATTGCTCGGCAGTCGCATAGGTGGGATGCGACATCGCTTTGGAAACACTGGCTGTAATTCATCTGCTTGAGTCGCTCATGACGAGGCTCACTGCAGGTCGAGCATTTCCCAAGCATAGAATCCCAATCCCATAAATCCACCGTATATATCACCTCAGATGTCTCAAGAGCCGATTGGCCGAGCCGATCTTGAAGCAATTTCTCGAAGGCTTGTTCGAGCTGTCGGGCCGTTGGAGGCTGCCAAGCGACTTGCTTTGCGACGCTCTGGATGAAACCATTGCCAGTCCGAGTGGGAATCAAGCAGATGCGGTTCGCCCCGCACTGGGCTGCCCACTGACTGCTGCGCACTGCCCAATCAACTGAATCTGCAAGGGGAGTTCCAAGTGGCTGCAAGAGAACGAAAGCTCGAACGTGAATCGCCTCAGTGCCAAGAAACTCGACCGCCTTTGCGAACTGATCCAGGCTCATCGATTTGTTGAGCCATTTTCTTCCCTGTGGATCTATGGTTTCGAGCCCCATAGCGATCTCCAATTCCCCATCGAGCAAGTCCCGAAAACGCAGCACCGAATCCCTGATGTTTTGCCTAGCAAGCAATGCTGCATGATTCTCGACAATGACTCTCTCAAAACCTCGGCACCATTGCGCAATGGTAGCATGCTCGCTAGGGTCTACGTTCGCAGGATCAAAAAAATTCGAAGCATTGTAAAGCTTAAGCCATTCTCTAGGATTCCGGTTCGGACTCTCGCGGGCGATCCTACGATGGAGATTTTCAATTTGAAGCGTCAAAGAGCCGACCGGTGTCTTTTTCGCATCGAGCGTATATTTCCAAAGATCGCACATCGAGCAACTGAACCTACATTCAGAACCCACCAGAAAGTAAGTCAGAGCGGAGATCAAGTTGCCATGGCCATCGGTTTCAAGCTCTTGAGCCCAGCCCATCGACTGCCCAGCTACGCGAGGAATCTTTGGAGACCTTGCACTTCGAATCTTCCCTGTGAGCGACTTATCCATCCATGTGTTCCTGAGCGTAGCTAGCCAGAAAAACTGCAGCCGCGATCAGATCAGCGGTGGTTCCTGGGTTCATTCGATGGTGGTTTTGTCGAAGAAAACTATCGAATTTCGCCCAAGCCGATTCATAGCTCTGGCTTGAGTAAACTCCGCTTTGCAAAACTGCCAGAGCATGAGATTGCACCACATTGCCGATCTCTTTACCATGCTTGCGCACGATCAAGCTATCGGGACGAGTAGCCAAGATTTCGATTTGCAAACACCGTATTGCATCGCGTTGCGGTAGGTGTTTGAGCAACTCAAGAAGTCGGCCACTCCACTGTGAGACTTGCTCGAAGCCATTGGTATATTGCAAAGCGACATCGTCCCAACTTGCTGCGAGCTTCATCGCATCGAGGATCGAGGGGGGTGGGGTATTTCGCACGTCTTGGTGATCGACCTTCCCCAGTCCACCTGGATTGGTCAATCGTATGGCTTGATATATTGCCTGGCTGTCGCCGGGAGTGGAGGTTTGAATGATCGCAGAAACCTTTTGGCCGAAAGGTATGTTGGTCGATGGCAGGGCAAGGGCCATGGGTGCAAGAAGCAGGATCGTACCCAGGCTGGTATTGACCCCTACGGTTTCGAGCATGGCTTGGACACCAACCAAAACGACTTGACCGAGTTGACCCTTTGGCACTGTGCGATCAAAGGCTTGACCGATCGCCGAGGCTGCCATTTGAAAGTCTTGAAACTGCATATCGGAAAACGAGGCCTCTGGGTGTACATTCCCCGCCTTGATCGAAGACGCTTCGCTTAGAATCGCTTCCGAAATACGTTTTCCGATACTCAACGTTTCTGCTGCCTAGGTTAAGATAATGGGTAAACCTTTCGGTTTCAAACCGTATTCAAACAGTATAAGTCCTTGATGACAACTTAGCGACTGCAGGCGACCTTTCGATGAGCAACCCCCGACGCTTCAGACTTCCAACGGGTAATCGCAGGGCGTTTCTAGGTAGCGCTGTAGCAGGCGGGCTGTTGCCTAGCCGACTAGTCGATCGCGCTGTGGGTCAAGAGCGATTGACGCTCAACCAAGCTGCCGCCACGGTCCACCCTTTGGCCACCCAAAGCGCGATGCGGATTTTGCGTAGTGGTGGGAATGCCGTCGATGCTGCGATCTCTGCAGCCTTGGTTCTTGGGGTTGTCGATGGCCACAACTCCGGCGTTGGGGGTGGATGTTTGGTCCTGATCCGGCGTTCTAATGGACAACTCCTTGCCATCGATGGCAGAGAGACCGCAGGCTTAGCCGCCCACGAAACCATGTTTGTCCGCGATGGAAAAGCGGATCCGAGTCTGAGCCAAAACGGTCCGCTGGCATGTGGCGTTCCCGGTCAAATCGCTGCGTTCAAGCAAATGCATGCGACATCTGGTAGGCTCGATTGGAAAGAGCTGTTTGCCGATGCGCACAGAGCCGCCTCAGAGGGCGTTGCCGCCTCCAAATCGATTGGGCGCACGATTGCTGCCGAAGCCGTCCAGCTGCAGAAGTATCCGGCTTCTCGAGCGATCTACTTTCACCCCTCTGGTAAGCCTATCGCAGAGGGTGAGCGATTGATTCAAAAGGATTTGGCGAACACCTTGGCGATGATCTCAGAACAAGGCCCCCAGTGGTTCTACGATGGGCCTTTTGCCACCGCATGCGAAACCTATTTGAAATCGATCGGTGGTATCCTGACGCGTGAGGATTTTCGAAACTACCAAGCTAAAACACGCACTGCGATCCGGACTCCTTACCGTCAATATGAAGTGATAGGTTTCCCGACTCCTAGTTCTGGTGGGATGCATATCGCGCAGATGCTCATGATGCTTCAGCCGTTTCCTGTTGGTGCATGGATGCGATCCCGTCCGGATGCTTATTACCATCTGCTGTGCGAGGTCATGAAGCGGGCGTTTGCCGATCGCGCTTATTGGCTGGGAGATAGCGACTTTGTCGATGTTCCTGAGGGGCTTTTGGATCCAACGTATGCTCTGGATCGAATGTCCGATTTCAATCCGGATCAAGCCAGCATGGGTATCGAACATGGTTGGCCTGCAGATGCAAATCAGCAAGCAAATTCGCCTCATGGAGTTTCATCAAGCGAGGATAAAAAGCACACAACCCACCTTACGACTGCCGACGACGAAGGCAACTGGGTTGCGATGACCTGTACGGTCAACACGTCATGGGGGTCCAAAGTAACTATTCCTGGTACGGGGGTCATTCTCAACAATCAAATGGATGATTTCAGCATTTCGCCGGGTATTCCGAATGCTTTCGGATTGATCGGGTCCCAAGCCAATGCGGTAGCTGCAGGCAAACGGCCTCTTTCAAGCATGAGCCCTACGATGGTCCTGGATTCCAAAGGTCAGCCGGTATTGACGGCAGGAGGTGCCGGTGGCCCAAGGATCATCAATGCAACGCTCCAAGTCCTCTTGAGGGTGCTCGATGGAGGGTATCGGGTAAATCAAGCTGTGGATGCACCCCGAGTGCATCATCAGTGGCAACCTGATCAACTCTTGATCGAGGACCAAATAGGAGTTGGGACATCCCTGGAAATCTCTCCTGATCTTCGCAAGCAACTTATGAAGTTGGGGCACCCTTGGAAGGCGTCGTCATCGATCGCGATTTGCCAAGCCATCGCTCGACAAGGTGATCGCTTAACGGCAGCCCATGACCCACGTGCCCAAGGTTCCTCTGAACAATAAGAGCGTCTTGATAGAGCCCATCTATCAGGGCCAATCCATCAGGACTCTTCGGCTAGCCAACCTGCAAGCCGAATCGCCATCATCATCAACGTGGTTTGAGGGTTGCACCCAAGGATATTCGGCAAGACCGAAGCGTCGCAGATACGCAGTCGATCGATGTGTCGAAACTTGAACTGGGGATCGACCGGTGCGGCGGGATCGGCTCCCATTGCGCAGCTTCCGCTGTAATGGTAAAGCGTCGTAACGAATCTTTCGAAATGGCTTCGAATCGCTTCGTCGGATTGTCTTTTGAATCCTGGTAACATCTCATGCTCGAGCAGATCGGACCAACCTTGCTGATGAAAGAAGTCCCTGCTCCATCGAATGGCTTGCAAGAAAGCGGGCCAATCCTTTGTGTCAGTCAGGTATCCAGGATCGATTGCATCTGGCATGACGGATCCATGGCTCCGGGGTTTGCATTGGGTGATACCGATGCTGATGCATGGCTGTTGGATTGGAATATTTGGATAGGCCAAGTAGTGTGTCGGAGTGATATGCCACTGGAAGCTTTGGGGGGTGTTTCCGGTTGGATCGATGAATGCTCCTAGTTCGGCGAGGTTCGAGGATTTGGGCCCGTCTTGGTTTTGGATGTATTTCAGACGATCGGAACGATCCAAGGGCCATGAGAAAGCACTTCCGGATCGAAGCTTGAAAATGATCGGATAGACCAAATGGTCCCGCAGTCCTGTGCCGATGCGATCGTGGTGGTGCGTACAAACCAGACCCGCGTGGGCGAGCGTATCTTTTGGTCCGATCCCGCTTTGAAAGAGCAACCTTGGGGTTTGGACCGCGCCGCAACAGAGGATGATCTGCTTGCTTGCTTTGAGTTCGAGTCTTTCCTTATCCACATCGACAACGACTCCTAGGGCGCGATCTGATTGGATCGTTATTTTTCTAGCGAATGCCCTTGTTAGAATATCGCAACGCATCAACCGGCCTGAGCTGATGCGTCTGCCGGCAGATTGCATACGAACATAGGGGGCGAGCATCGAGCTTGGAGACACCATTGCATCATGGGATCCATAGCCGAGCGTGATTGCCTGGTCGAGCAATCTTGCCGTATTGCTGTGGAGTTCTGGGAGCGAACCTTGCCAAACATCTCGCAACTTTGAAAAAATCGCACGAATGGAATTCTTTGTCCATAGACCTCCGCCCATAGCGTGAAGTTCTTCGAGGCACGAGTCGGACGGTTCGATGCGAATCATTGCATTGATTGCCGAGGATCCGCCGATGGTTCTGCCCGCGGGCCATGCAAGCTTGCGAGACGCTAGCTGGCTTTGTGGTTGGATCTGGTAGTTCCAATCGATCCTGGAGCCAAAGCTTCGAGGGTAGAAAGCGGGGATTTTGGATAGGGGCCCGGCATGCTCGGATCCAGCTTCGATGACCAAGACGCTTCCAATGGATTGGAGTTGATTTGCGAGCATCGACCCCGAGGGTCCCGAACCAACGATCAGATAATCGTAGTTTGGCTTCAGTGAGCTAGGATTCACAAGATGCATTCTGCTCGCCGGAAAATCAATAGTCCAGGCTGGCACCGCCATCGACATGGAGTCCTTGGCCGGTGATGAAACTGCTATCTTCGGTGGCAAGGAACAAGCAGACGCGTCCCATTTCATCGATATCGGCCATGCGACCGATGGGCTGAAGCGCCGCGATCCTTTCCAATGCAGCTTGGGGGTCCGATAGACTCGATGCCCACTGCCGCATCAATGGCGTATCAACATTGCTTGGGAGAATCGCGTTGACTCGAATCCCAAATGGTGCGCACTCGAGGGCAAGGGATTTGGTGAAAGACAACTGGGCACCTTTGCTTGCCGCGTAGGCCGTCGAATTGCGTTGTCCAAGCACGGCGGTCATCGAGCTTACGTTGATGATTGTCCCTTTGGTTTTTTTTAGATGCTCCAAGGTGTGGTAGCACATCGAGTAAGTGCTCAGAAAATTAATACGAAGCACTTCCAAAGCATCCTTGGGGGGCATTCGATGGATCGGCGTGTCTGGGGGGTGGATACCAGCGTTATTGATCAGACAATCGATTTTGCCATAGCGATCGACGACATCCGCGATGCTCGAAGCGATTTGTTGTTCATCCCCGACGTCGCACAAGACCGCTAAGTGATTTTCCCCTAGGCTATTTGCGGTTTGCAACGCGGATGAAATATCTCGGTCTAAGATCGCTACGAAGGCTCCTTCTTTGGCGAAGACTTTTGCGCATCCGGCACCGATTCCTTTGGCGCCTCCGGTAATGACAACCACACGTTGGGAAAATCGCATTGGATTGGCTCTGCAGTAAAAAGGGGGGTGGATTATTTAATGTGTCCAAGTATCTTTGCCGGGCATGCCAATTCAAGACACACTCTACCCGCTGTTTAGGTCCAGGACGCTCATGACGATCGGCTCTATCGCGATTGCGATGGGCGGTTACTCATTGTTTCCGATCGTCAAAGAGTATAGCAAGTACTCCGATGTGGGGGACACACCGTCAGACCTCCATGCAGCCCTTTCCTTGGTCCTGGGGTGGCTATTGGTGTTTCGTACCAATGCGGCTTACGCACGCTGGTGGGAAGCTCGAACGCTCTGGGGAAGTTTGATCAATTGCAGTAGGAACTTGGCCATCAAGATCCAGGAGTTCTTTCCTGATTTGAGTTTCGAGGAACGCCGATTCCTTTCTAGGCATCTGTCTGAATTTCCAAGCGCGCTTACTTGTCATCTTCGCAAGGAACCCTATTCGGGCCCGATTTTCCAAGGAGCGGTACCGACACATGTCCCACTGGCGATCTCTCAAGATCTTTATCGGTGGATTGCGAGTCGTCTAGCCAATACCAAGTTCGATCGGGATTTGCTAAGGATTCTGGATTGTGAGACTGCCAAGCTCATGGATATTTGTGGAGCGTGTGAACGGATCGCAAAAACGCCTATGGTACGGTCTTATCGGGTCTTCGCCCGGCAGTGCATCTTTCTGTTTCTTTTCACTTTACCATGGGGTTTGGTCCAAGACTTCATGTGGTGGACATTGCCATTGACGATCGTCATCTCCTACTTCATGGTTGGTATGGAAATTGTCGCTGAGCATGTCGAAGAGCCTTTCGGTTTTGACGAAGACGATTTGGATCTAGAGGGCATGTCCAAGACGATTGCCAATTCCGTAGAAGAGATTTTTTACAACAGCCGCAGAGAACTGAGTCAACCCGTCCAAGAAGAACAAGGATAAACAGCATGGATATCATCTACCGCTTCGACCCTTATGCACCGCTTGAACTAAAGCGGCCTAAGAACAACAAAGAGGCGTTAAAGACTTTGCATCAGGGGAATTGTCGATTCTATTCGATGGTCAATCACTTGCAGAATGTGCAGGATGGCAAGAAGGTCGAGTCGATGGTCGTGCCTATTTCTCCTGTGCAATTGGGGATTCCGGTCGTAGGTGGGTTGGCTCAGATGCACTCACCGTATGCCGCAGTGCTTGGATGCGCCGATGCGAGAGTTCCGATCGAGCATATTTTTGACTGTTCCTCCAACGATCTGTTCGTGGTCCGGGTTGCTGGAAATGTCTTGGGCCTGGAATGCATCGGGAGTATCGACTACG
Source organism: Planctomycetota bacterium (assembly GCA_018969045.1). Taxonomy (GTDB): domain Bacteria; phylum Planctomycetota; class Planctomycetia; order Pirellulales; family Pirellulaceae; genus JBKCUI01. The sequence continues at coordinate 19,391 of JAGWZB010000003.1, forward strand.
CCGCAACAGCTCTTCGAGAATCGCTGCAAAGTGTCATTGTGCTAGGTCACACCAATTGCGGTGCGGTGGGGGCAGCCGTCAATGTCTATCTAGCTCCATCGAGTTTTGCCGAAGTCGCTTTTAGCCATCCGGTTCGGACTATTATCGACCGGATCATGGTCTCGGTTCGCAGTGCCGCAGAGGCCCTCGAAGCAGTCTATGGATCGAAAATCGCGAAGAACAAGCAGTACAAAGACTGGCTTATCAACGCTTCATGCTTCGTCAACAGTGCATTTACTGCCTATGATTTGCAGCGTGAAGTCAATGCGGTCACCAAAGGTCTAGTCGTTTCTTATTCGGTCTACGATATGGCTTGGTCGACCGTCAACGCCACACCGATCCGCAACGCCCAGGAGGCTTATGACGCCCATGCCTTCGGGACCGCTCCAAAGAATCCAGAGGACCTCCAAGCGATCGCCAAAGAGATCGCTCAATGCATGGAGTTACCGGCGAAGCGTTGATGCCAATAGAGTCTATTGCTTCTTGATGGCATACAAGGCTTGATAGGATCGGATATAGAGCACCCCGTCGGACACAATGGGACTTGCGGTGATCGCTTCTCCCATCGGAATCGTCGAAACGATTTCAAAGTCTTTTCCAGCTTTGACGACCGTGCAGTGACCGTCGTTGGATGCAAAATAGATATGTCCATCGGCATAGGTTGGGCTGGATCGATGCTGTCCGGTGTAAGTCCGTTGGAAGTAGATTTCCTGACCGGTCTTATGATCCAAGCACTGAAGTTTGCCATCTTTGTGAAGCACATAGACAAGCCCATCGACGACAAGCGGAATGGACACATCTGGGGTGCGAGGGATATTCCAAGCCACCACATCGGGCTTGGATGATGCATCACCTTGGAGAGACTCGCTGACGTTCAGGGCGACCATCGGACCTTCCTTGGCCGTCGGAACGATGATCGAACCGGGGATAACTAATGGAGAAGCGACAAATCGGAATGTGGGATCGTTCTGCTTGGGATTGATCTTGGTCGGGCCGTTGAGCTGGCCGAATCTCCAAAGTTCTTGGCCACTGCCGAGTTGATGTCCGGTGATGCAATCGGCACCGTGAACCACTAAAAACTCCTGCTTGCCGTCTCGGTAGATAAACGGGGATGCGTAAGAGTGTTTGCATTCGAATTCCGCTTGGGTGATGCGATCGACAGACCATATTGTTTCGCCGGTCTTTTTATCCAGTTTGATCACTTTACCGGTTCGAGTGTTATCATCGCGTCGCATCGGTCCATGAAGCAGTTGCAAATAGAGAGCATCTGCGTCGAGTACTGGGGTACTTGTCATCCCAAACTGGATATCCAGCTTTCCGAACTTGTCGTTGACATCGATCTTCCAGACCGGCTGTCCATCGACGGTATAACAAGCCAGGATGCCTGTGCCGAAGAAGCACCATACATGTTTGCCATCGGTGCAGGGTGATGGTGATGCCGAGTTTCCTTCGCCGGCTCTAGCGTCTTGGTTCCCCGAACCGACCTTCTGCTGCCAAAGCTTCTTTCCATCCTTGGTACTAACGGCAATCAGAACCAAATCGTCCCCTTGGGCGCTGGTCAAGAAAACGCGGTCGTTCCAAACCACTGGAGTGGCACCGGCTTGGCCGGGCAATTCGCATCGCCAAAGCACGTTATCTTTGGTGGACCACTGGGTCGCGATGTTTTTTTCGCTGGAAACTCCATCGTTCTTGGGTCCACGCCACTGAGGCCAGGTATCGGCCAGGGCACTTGGGACAGATCCAAAAGCCATAAGCCCACCAAGCAGGATGGCTTTGGCTACTTTGTTCGAATCGACTTTCGGAGTTTCGTTTTTGGGTACAAGCATCGCAGGGGGACTCGACTTTGGTACGGGTTGGTAGGAATGAGGCTGGTGGGAGTGGGTTGGCCCACCTGATCCATCGACATCCATCGACGAAGGCGCTGGGCCGACTGGATCGTTGGATTATACTCGTTGCTTGGGCTTTGTGTTTGCCATGGAGGTCTATTGAGGTCTCCTGCTCGATACCATCGAATAAGAACCGCGAATTGATTGATGTTTAAGAACTGCTTAGCGTGTTTGGCCTTGGTAATTCTAGTTTCAGGGTTGCTTGCCCAGGAACCGTCGCTTGGGGTTCAGGTCACCGGCATCGAGCCACCTTCGTGGTGGGTAGGTTCCAAGACCAGTCCTATTCGACTTTTGATCCGTGGGACAGGGCTTCGAGAAGACTTCGTCTTATCGGCGGATCGCCAAGGGCTTCAATTTACGAATTTCAGGGCCAGCCAGAACGGGCACTATTTATTTGCGGATTTGCATATCGCTCCGGATTGCGTACCTGGACCGGTCAAGATCGATGTTCATTCGAGCGAATCGGACTCGCGTGTGGTCAAAACGCAGTTCGAATGGGAGTTACTGGGCTATCCGAAGTACCAGCCTGATGGCTTTGGTCCGGAGGATTTTATCTACTTCTTGATGCCAGACCGTTTTTGCGATGCCGATCCAGCGAACAATCGCTCGACAAAGTCCCCGGAGATCTATGACAGGACCAAGTCTAGGTACTATCACGGGGGAGATATCCAAGGGATCCTCAGCAAACTCGATTACATCCAAAGCTTAGGTGCGACCGCCATTTGGACCACTCCGATCTATGACAACAACGATGCACCGGATCTCAAAGAGATGCATCCTGAACCGGGCCAGAGTCAGCCAGTTCCCACCACCGGTTACCATGGCTATGGAGCGATTGATCTGTACGGGGTTGACGAGCATTTCGGAACGCTTGATGACCTGAAGAATTTGATTGAGCAAGCCCACCGGCGCGGGATGAAAGTGATCCAGGATCAGGTGGCAAACCATACGGGTCCCTACCATGTTTGGGTCCAGGACCCACCGACACCGACATGGTGGAACGGCAGCGCGAAATCGCACTTAAGCAACAATTGGCAGAAATGGACGGCCATGAATCCCAGGGCCGCTTACCAAACCCAGCAATCGAATCTTGAGGGTTGGTTTGGCAACGTTCTGCCTGATTTCAATCAGGATGATCCTGAGGTTGCTAAATACTTGATTCAACATTCGATTTGGTGGCTAGGTGTGGCCGGCTATGATGCGATCCGTATGGATACTTTGCCGCACGTCCCAAGACACTTTTGGGAACGATGGGCAAGTTCTGTGAAGCGAGAATTTCCAAATACGAAAATCCTGGGGGAACTCTACGATCAAGACCCTGTTTTGGTGGCGTATTTCCAGGGGGGCCGGCAAGGCCATGATGGCATCGACACCCATATCGATACCTTATTTGATTTTGGACTTTTCACACCGATTCGAAATGCATTTGCCAAGGGCAAGAGCATTCGAGAGGTGCATCAGATGTTTGCCAGAGACTGGCTTTATGTGGATTCCAACCGTTTGGCAACCTTCATCGGTGTGCATGACATGCCTCGATTCATGCACGAAAAGGGTGCGACGATCGATGGATTGAAAACGGCCCTGACACTGATGCTAACGAGCCGAGGTACGCCGATCCTGTACTCGGGGGATGAACTGGCGATGCTCGGTGGAGAAGACCCAGACAATCGCAGGGACTTTCCGGGAGGATTTCCAGGTGACCTTCGCAACGCCTTTGAAGACTCCGGTCGCGAACCTGCCGAACGATCTGTTTGGAATCATATCGCTAGGCTCGGTGGTCTGCGCAAGAAGTATTCGGCGCTGGCAACCGGTAAGTCGCTTGATCTTTTGGATGCCCAACAGCAGTACGTCTATGCGCGTCAGAACGATCAGCATTGCCTATTGGTCGCTTTTAATAACGATATCGAGTCGGCCTTGATCGAGTTCGATGCCAAAGGATTACCGAGCCAGACACTCGCTAGAGGTTGGTCGGTACAATGCGACGATCTGCTAGGTGGTTCGACTCCATTGACTATTGAGTATGATGGGAACGCTCTTAAAGCAAACGTTCGCCTGAGGGCTCGAAGCAGCGCCGTATTTCTATTGCCTGAGTGATCAAACTACCAGCGTATTTCGACCGCGGCTCCGGCTCGGACTCCAAGCATCATCGCCGCAGAGTCGTCGACCAAGTGCAATCTCAGAGGTTGCTCCCCATCTGCGATGGCAATCAGCGTCATTGCTGGTTGTTGATGGTCGTTTCCAAAGATCCCCACCGTCTCATGTTCCTGGTCGACCAGCACGCGCGTGTCGGTCGAACGTGGGATGTCCTTCCATGCCGTGGGGACAATGTCAGTGACCAAGTCTCCATTGCTGGAGACTTCGACGATCTTTCCTTGAATTCGTCTCGACACGTATGCGGCTCCTAGGATGTTGCTCAAGCGGCGAATTCGTTCTATTGCACTTTGCTCTGGATGATCTACCGACCACCCAGAACCACCATAGTTTATACAAACATGACCACCCAGGGTGCGACCCAGAGCCTACTTCATGAAATCAGCTTCGCGCAAATTTCACAAGATTAACGAATCCTAACCTTTGGGCTTAGGTAATGCGATCAACCAGCCCTTGGAACCTTTGGTGAGGATTCCCAACCAGCGACCATCCTGGACTTCCACAACCGGTGCACCATCGAGGTCACCAGGGAGCGCCATTGTGGACTCCAATTGCAATCCTCGATCCGTTTTGGTGTAACGATTTTGGTCGATGAGCACCGATCGATCGGTTTCGGACCCCACGACAAGAACGTCACCGGGTTGGCGATCCAGAGGCTTTAGGAATTGTCGAGCGTCCAGAGGTGGCTGGGCGATCGACGGCTGGGCGGTGAGTTTGACTCTCAGGACCTTGCTACCGTCGGTCATCTCCATGGTCTCGATGGGCGCAAAATCCGCTTGCGATACACCAGCAACTTCGAGTTGCCCAGATTTTTCCAAAGCCGATTTTGAGACAGTGGCGAAGTCTTCTCGGCACAGGAGTGTTCCGTCATCGAGCAGGAGTCCCCAACCAAGTTTCTGCTTGGTAAGGGAAAAGCCCAGTGAGCTTTGTTTCCAAACCAGACTCGTTCGATAGCAAACGGGAGATTGACGTTGAAGCTTGTCCCAGATTGCACCGTAGGGAAGCGACGGCTTCCACTGGTTCCAATCGTCGTCTGGTTTTTCATGAAGGATGAATCTTGCACCGGTTCCAACGACCTTTCCTTTTGCGTCAGGGGTGGCAAACTCGATTCCCCCGTAAAGGACTTGGCTGAGGGAATCGGCTTCGAGTTCCAAACCGGTGATCCCGAGGCTTACGCGCCATCCACTGCGAAGCCAGAACTTGGTATTGGTACGTACCAGTTCGTGGAACTCCGGATGGATTGCGCATCGGACCAACACGCTACGAGCGTCGCTTGCAAGGCTCACAGCCAGCACGTCCCCGACGTGGAATCCTCGGTGAAGGATTGGGGTTCCGCTATCGAGTCCGTAGCGTTTGAGTGAATCGAGAATGATCTCAACGGAACCTTCTTTGGGTCGAATCGGGGGTGCGGATTCCAAACCTTGGAAGCGTTTGACGGAATATTTATCGCTTGGCCCAGGTTCCATGGCGATGTATTTTGGACCGACGATGGTGTCTAGGCCCCGGACTGCATCGAATGAAACGATCGGTCGAACGATCCAAAACGCAGTGCCGTCTGTAACAACCCTCCTGGCATTTGGGTTCAGTCGAACCGAGACGAGGATTCGTGGTGAAGTATCTGCAGGTAAGGAATCTTGGATCGATGGCATGGCCAAAGCAACTTTTTCAACGCGACCAACATCGATCCCGCGATAACGAAGCGATTCTCCGACTTGCAATCCATGCCCCTCCTGAAATTCGACTTGGATCAGTTCCCCCTCGTTTTGATAGGATTGCACAAAAAGATAGAGACTCAGCAGTCCGCAGATGGCCGTTGCGATCCATAACCAAGAAGCCCTTCGGGTTTTCTTTGGGATCGGGACGGCTTGGGGTATGTCGTCTTGGGTCGCGTTGGGGTCCATCGAACGATTCTCGGTTTTCAAAGCATCCGGGGTTCTGTGAGTTCACTGGAGATTGTACGATATCGAGACGAAACTGCTGGGCAGCCTGACACGAACCCTTGTAAAACCATGCATCACTTAATGCCGACTACTGCTGATTGTTTCTTGTCTCCGCTGGCTCATGCCGGACACGGCCCGATCGACGCTAGCCATCCGGCTCATTACTTGGCTTCACCTGAACATGCCCTTGGGGTGCTTGCTGTGGCCGCACTGATCGCCTGCGCGGTTTGGTTTGCAGGGCGATGTGCTTATCGAATCTCGAATCCGACTTGAACGTTGACCGAGAGTACCAGATCGTTTGGATTGGACTGAAGGATGCGTCGTTCGGTTTTTTCTTGTGCATCTTGGACGGCATACGGGGTACTGACCAGTACTCCGTTGACGTAGGTCGGGCCTGAGTTGGAGTTGTTAGCGCCCATGGGCTGAATGGTCGAACTGATCATTCTGACTTCGCCGAGTTCTTTACCGGCAGCTTGGGCCAATCGCAGAGCTTGGCCTTTGGCCTTTTCGAAGCATTTCTTCAATGCAGTTGCTTCTTGGCTTTCAGTCATGACTCCAACGTAGAGGACTTGGGATTCGGTGTTGGAAGCAGGCATCGAGGAAGAGACATAAGCGCTAGCTCCCATCAATGGCATGATTTGTTCGAGTTCTTCTTCGGAGAGTTGAACACGAAGTTTTGCGCCTCGGAACTCTTTGGATTGAGCGAGTCGTCTGAGTTTGGCTCCGAACTCAATACTGCCATCGAGGGTTTCTTCGGTGATCGGCCACTGGGCTACGAGCCGATTGGTCGCCGCGTGGATGAACGGCAAGGGCTCGGCATCGCCGTCGAGTTCTTCCTCTTCTTGGAGCAACATTTCCCTCAGGCGGCCTCGCATCTGCGGATTATTGACCTGCATTTGGGCAGCTTGACGGCGCATCCACTGGCGAGCTGAATCGGGGTTGTCGACGAAGGGGACGGTATTGGTCAGGGTCGGCATGGTCCAGCGGTATTGGCCATCGGTGCGACCGAGCTGCTCGAGAAGTTTTTCAACGGTCTTGCGATGCTCACGAATTGCGGCGATCGCCTCTTCGGCCTCGCGTCCTTCGACGCGAAAAGGGTATCGCAGTTGGATTGCAACGGGCTGTAGGGTCACCGCTTCCTGAGCCGAGACGCTCAGCAACGGAGCAGAAGAACTGGCGTTAGGCAACGTGCTGGCGCTCTGCGCCAAGCACATCGATGTTCCCAGGATCCCTGATAAGGCGGTTAGAAAACCAGTCAACCGAATACGAAACAAGATGGCACCCTCTCGTCTAGGCAGGAGTTCCAAACAGGAGTGTTCAAAAGCGACGCTCTTATGATACTCTCCTGCGGACTTGATGGGCTGAGCAAAGTCCGGAAAACCCAACCAAACCGGGAAATGCCGTTACTTGCGGAACTGCTCCAGGAGTCTGCCTGGACTGCCCATGATGTTGTATCCAGAGTCCACGTGCAGGATCTCGCCGGTGATACCATTGCTGTAGGAGCTCAGCAAATACGCACCTGAGCGACCGACTTCCTCGTGGGTCACGCATCGACCAAGTGGTGCGACGTAATCGTAATACTCTTGCATTTCGCCAACGCCTGCGGCGACTCCTGCGAGGGTTTTGAGCGGTCCGGCGCTTACGCCATTGACTCGGATACCCTTGGGACCAAGGTCGTAGGCCAAGTAGCGTACGGTTGCATCCAAAGCGGCTTTGCAAATCCCCATGACGTTGTAACCGGGTACGCACTTTTCGCCGCCAAAGTAAGTCATGGTCAAGACCGATGAATCGGGTTTGAGCATCCCTTGGGCTGCATTGGTCACGGCAATCAAACTGTAGACGCTCACATCCATCGCCAATTTGAAACCGGCTCTGCTGGTCTGGACGGTATCTCGGGACAGGTCATCTCGATCGGCAAAGGCGATCGAGTGGAGCAAGAAGTCGATTTGTCCTAGGTCCTTGGCGGCGGCTTCCATGAAATCCTTGACCTGAACGTCGTCTTGAACATCCAGGGGTCTTAGGAAGGCGGTTTGGGCTGGGTAATGCTCGACGCACTTGCTGACTCGCAAGTGATTCTTCTTTTTATCGTCGTCGGGTTTATCGGGCAGGTGCGAAAAACCACAGATGCCTCCTTGGTCCATGATTTCTTTGGCGATTGCCCAAGCGATCGAGCGATCGTTGGCCACGCCGAGAATCAATCCTTTTTTTCCTTCAAATAACTTCATGGGTCGATTACCTTTCGTTGAGAAATCACAGAACAAGGATCATGGGACGTTGCAGACGCTCGTATGAGCGTCGATGTCTGATTGCTTCGGAAAATAGTCTTCGACAACTCGATAGAACTGCTCTTGGCTTTCGACCTTGGAGATGTGGGCTCGGAAGTGCCTTGCTCCGGGTTTGTTTTGGGCATAGCAACAAGCGAATTTTCGCATGAGCATGGTACCTCGATGCACGCCGAATCTTTCGACAACCAGATCGTAATGGTGGAGCATGATTTTGCGTTGCTCATCGATCGAGGGGTCTGGCGGGATTGGACGCCCTTCGAGAGCCGCAGCCGATTGGGCAAACAACCATGGCTTACCTAGGCTTGCTCTGGCGATCATGACCCCATCGACGTTGTAGTTTTGATAAGCGAAACGGACTTGCTGGGGTGTTTCCAAGTCGCCGTTTCCGATGATGGGCATGCGATCCAAGTGCTGTTTGATCTGGGAGATGCGTTCCCAATCGGCTGAGCCTTTGAAGAAGTCTTCGGCGGTCCGTCCGTGGACGGTCAAGGCCGCCGCGCCGGCCCGCTCGACGGTCTTTGCTACTTCGATGTAGTTCATTGAGTCTCGGCTGCAGCCGAGTCTCATCTTTGCGGTCACGGGCGTAGGCCAGCAAGCCTCGACCAGGCGTGAGATGATGGCATACATTCGGTCGGGGTCTCGCAGCAGATAGGATCCGCTGTGGGCTTTTTCGGTGACTTGTTTGACCGGGCAGCCAAAATTGATGTCGACGACACTGACTCGATATTCCTCGACGAGTCTGCGACCAACTTTGGCCATCGTATCTGGGTCGTTGTCCCAGATTTGGACTGCCAAGGGACGGGGCTCTTGCTCGATACCCCAAAGGCGATCGGGGTGTTCGCAATCGTGTTCATCGAGCCAAACAAAGCCACGGGCGTTGACCATTTCGGTAGCCTGAAGCCCTGCTCCACCAAATTCGCGGACGATCTGACGGAAGGCATAATTGGTATAGCCGGCCATGGGGGCCTGGAAAATCGGTGGATAAACCTCCATCGAACCGATCTTGACCGGTTTCGGGGTCCGAGAAGTGGTTGTTTCAGGTGAGCCTTGTTCGAATTCCATGCGTAATACTGTACCTATTCCCACTGATCTCGCCGAGCCCAACCCAGACAGGATTCCCCGATGGGGATCATCAAAAAACCACCTCCAAGTGTTCGATTTGCTGCGGTTTTTTCCTGTGAAGACCGTTTTCTCAGGCTAGCTTGGGATCGCCTGGAATCGCGTTGGGGAAAAATCGCTACGCTCGGACCGATGCTGGATTTTATCGAGTCCCCTTATTACACAAGGACCATGTTGGTGCTCCCTGGAATCAGCGGACAAGCGATGCTGAAAAAACAGATGGCCTTGTTTGCCGACCCTTACGATCCGTCCGAGCTGGCCTGTGACAAGCTTGCGTCGAACCGATTCGAAGAAGCTTGGACGACGGAAATCCTGGGGAGCACGTCCGAAAGTCGGCTTATCAACATCGACCCCGGATACATGACAATGACTAAATTGGTTCTGGCCTCAACCAAGAATCGCGAGCATCGGATCTATCTTCGAGATGGTATCTACGCGGAAGTGACCTTGGCGTTTCGAGATCAACTATGGGCGGCAATGCCATGGACGTATGCCGATTACCAACGGCCCGATGTGCATGAGTTTCTCTCGATCGCACGGCGAGGATTTGTTGCGTCGGTGTCTAAGGCCAATCGCCAAATCAAACCTCCATCAAGCGGATCGGAAACACGACCGTGAACCAAAGCGAATTGATGCTAGGACTGTGCCTTGTCGCGGTCGTTCTGATCCCTTTGGTGGTTGCCCTTTGGGTCGTCGGTTGGGTCAAGCGAAATGCAGCACGTTTGGGACTGATCGATCTTCCCAACGAGCGCAAGGTGCACACGATACCGATCCCTCGAGGCGGGGGGCTTGGCGTATGGCTAGGTGTTGTGAGTGTGTTTGCAGTCGGAACGTTGGCTGTGGCGTTGATCGGCAAATGGCCGGGACTTTTACCTGCATGGCTGATTCCACAGAGTTTGCAAGAGTTGGCCTCAGGGATGTGGTCCAAACTCGGTCCGATTTGGATGTTGCTTGCCGGAGGCTCGGTCGTTGCCGTTCTAGGTCTCTTGGACGATCGCTTTGGTCTGGATTGGCGTGTTCGAATCGCGGTCGAATTTGCAGTGGCTAGCTGGGTTGTTTACGGGCTGAATCTTCAACTGACGGCCTACATCGATTTGCCATGGTTGACCCCGATTTTGAGCATCTTTTGGATTGTGATGCTGATCAACTCATTCAACATGCTCGACAACATGGACGCCCTGAGCGCGGGCGTGGCAGCGATCATCGCTGGGATGCTTGCACTGATGCTCCTGAGCACCCCTGAAGCCGGCCAAGGACAACCGCAAGTGTTTGTGGCCTTGATGGTGTTGGCCCTACTTGGTGGCTTGCTCGGTTTCCTGCGGTACAACTGGCCCCCGGCTTCGATTTTTATGGGGGATTCGGGAAGTTACTTTGTGGGATACTGGATCGCGGTAACAACTTTGTTATCCACGTATTCTGGGAGTTCTGGGCAGACTCCCCATGCGGTCTTTGCACCGCTATGTTTGTTGGCCATCCCCATTTATGATACTTTCAGCGTTATCGCGATTCGATTGCGAGAAGGCCGCAGTCCATTCCAGGCCGACAAGAAGCATTTTTCCCATCGACTTGTCGATTTGGGAATGACCAAAAAACAAGCGGTAGGGACGATCTATCTTGCCACTTTGACCTGCTCTTTAGGATCGCTCCTGTTGCCCAGGACGGATTGGATCGGTGCGGGCTTGGTGCTACTGATCGTCCTTGCGATGCTGGCCTTGATCGCTCTACTAGAGAGTTTGACGGGCAAGAAATCCAATCCTTGAAACCTTCCCTCATCGGTATTTAAATCATGTCATCTGCTTCCATCGCCTCAGACCAGTATTCTCCGAGCCCGACATCGATCGAAACCCCTGAGCCTCGGACTTCATGGAGCTATGCCACCGAGAGTGTCGCTTGGTGCTTGCTAGCCTTGGTGCTGGTCCTATCGCTTTGGAGGCCTAGCGACACTGCGGTATCCATCGGTTTTGGGGATTCGATTTGGCACATAGGATTGTCGCTGCTGGGTTTTTTATCCGCTGCCCTGTTTTCCAGCACGCTCAACGATGGAAAATCCTCTCAGCTGGTTCCGTCCAATCGACTCTCGCTCCTTTGGCTACTATTGGCCTTAGTTGTGCTCTGGCATGCGATGGTCACTGGTTACTGTGTCGGTCGAACAAACCTTAGAAATTCAATCTACGGCTTTTGGCAATCGACCTCGATGTGGTTGCTCTTGCCGACGATCGCTTGGCTGGTCCGCTGGCCTTCCTCGGCCGCGAGGTTGCTCAAGCTATGGTGGGTCCTAGCGGTCTTTGTGCTGGCTTGGGGATTTTGGGAATACGGGGTAATCCAGCCGATGCAACGCTCAGCGTTTGCCAAAGACCGGATCGGTTTTCTTCAGCAGAACAAGATCGATCCAGAGTCATCGGCTGCGGTTCTGATCGTCAACCGCCTCGAGAGCACCGAAGTGCTCAGTGTTTTTGCGCTTGCGAATTCTTACGCTGCGTTCTTGGTAGCTCTGTGGCCAATTTTGCTAGGGTGGATGATTCAAGTATTGCGAACTCCTCGAGAGATTGGGGAGTATGGTTCGCAAACGTCTCAAACCAAACCCGACCGCTTGCTACGGATCGTTCCTGTGGTCTTGGTGCTGCTGACGGGACTTGCTCTGCTGCTGACCAAAAGTCGGACGGCTTGGGTTGCTGCTGGGGTCTCGACCGTTCTTGCCTTTGCGATGGATCCTGCTTTGCGGGCCGAATTGGGGCGTTGGTTGAAAAACAATCCTCTGCTGATCGCAGGAATCTTGATAGGAGTGCTTGCGATCTTTGGTGGTGTCTACGCATTGGATCCATTGATTTTTCAGGAAGCGGGCAAGTCGCTCTCATACCGAATGGATTACTGGAAAGGAGCCTTGGAACTGATCGGACAGCAACCCATGTATGGTTTTGGTTCTCTGAACTTTCAGCCGACGTACTTGCAAGTCAAGAAACTTACTGCATCGGAATCGCCAGCCGATCCGCACAATTTCATCTTGGAGTTGGCGCACAGCGGTGGCTGGGGACTTCTGGGCCTGACCATGCTCCTGCTGGCGATGCTGGCTTTTCGTGGGCTAGGCTCAAGACTATTTGCAAGCCAATCGCCCCTAAGCCCCTTTGCGATCGCTGGAACTGATGCAAAAGAACCATGGGTCATGCCGTTTCGCTTCACCGTGATTCTCTGTGCGCTTGCAGTGTTTATGGTTGCTTTCTTTCGGGTCGGAGATCAGGAACTCATCGGAACTGCAGTTGCAATCGCTTTGGCTTTCGGATTGGCCTATTGGCTCAGCAAAGAGCAGCCGTCAGCTTCGGTGCAATCGTTTGTTCTTGGTCATCCGGTCTTGTTCCTGGTTTCCTTTCTAGGGGTGATGGTCCACTTCTTGGCATCCGGGGGTTGGATGTTTCCTGGAACCATGATCGCTCCGATGCTTGCCATGGGGCTGTGGATCGCATCGAGCCGATGGACCCAAGCACCCCAAGCTCCGGCCAAGTCCAGTCGATTGGCCAAATGGCAAGCGCCATTGGCGGCGAGTGTGCTCTTGGCGCTTTGGGGCCTGACGATGGCTTGGCCTCACTACCAATCGCAGCGGATCATGCAAACGTTTGCAAGGGATGCTCAAGGCAGATTGCTGATCGACTCGCAGATCGCAGACAAGACGTTTCCAACGAGCGATCAGTACGCTTCGTGGATTGCCTCGGTGCCTCACGATCCTGAGCTGGCTCGATGGGGACTGGACCTGAGCGCCACGGTGCTTGACTCGAAACTTCCGACTCCTGAGAAGATCAGTTGGCTCCATCAGTTTCAAGAGGCCTGCAAGCTGCTGATCGAGAGGGATCCAAAGCATTCGGTGGCTTATGCCGAAGCGGCCAGTCAGTCGCTTCGAGCATCGATCGCTCAGATGCTCGATCCTTCCCTGAACGATGAACTTGCTTTTCGTCGCCAGGGTGGCGGACCGCCGCTGCGAGCCTCCGGGACCGGGGGTGGTCGCCCTCGCGGTGGCGGCGGAGGTGGTGGCGGTGGAGGTGGAGGTGGAGGACCGGCCCGCAGCATCGCAACGTTGCTGCTGCAGGATTCGCTCAAGTACTACCAGGAGTCTACTAAGTTTGCTCCGGCAAGCGCTGAGCTTCATCTTCAAACGGCAGTCGTTGCGGCCATGCAAGGCAACTGGAAAGTCTGTCAAGGGATGCTCGAGCAAGCCGAAGAAATCGACCGCCAAACCCCGCATCGGGACCGCAAGATCGAGTCGGCAAAGATCTGGATCCCCAGGGAAATGGTCAAATCGATCCAAGAGCGGGCGACCGCTGGCAAGAAGATCCCCGAGGAAGGCAACCCGGAATGGGACAAACTCAAGATTTTGATCGATCGGAGCGATTCGGTCCCGGGTGAACCAGTCCGCCAAACCTTGCGTAGCTTTTTCAAAGAATCTTGATTCCACGAACCTACCTAAATTCCGATCCATCATGCGCAGTTTTCTCCTCCTTTTGTCCTGCATCGGTTTAGGGTTTGGGCTGGCAAAATTCGATCACGATCGGAGGTTTTCCGGTGTCGAAAATCTCATGGGTAGCGATAAAGGTGTCTCGACGCAGTCGGATTCGGATGCCATCCGCTCGACGGTCGAAAAGCTCGCCGCTCAGAAAAACGGCAAAATCACCGTGGTCAATGGAGCCGAGTTGGACTTTGGCATGATGATGAAAGGGACCAAACGGTCTCATAAGTTCATCTTCAAGAATGTCGGACAGGCAGACGCCAAGATTTGGTTCAAGGCGAGCACTTGCAAATGCACCGTGGGCAAATTTACGGAAGCGACGCTCAAACCCGACGAGGAAACCGAAGTCGAACTTGAATGGAAAGGCGAGAACGCTTCGGATGAATTTTCCCAGACGGCCACCATCGGTAGCAACTGCCCGAGTCAAGAAGAGATCAAATTGGTGATCCGTGGACGAATCGGTCAGGCATACACCTTCGATCCTCCGTCTTCGAATCTTGGGGATCTGCTCTCGATGGATGAAAACGAGGTCAAGTTCCGGATCTACTCGTTCCAAGAGTCACCTTTGAATCTCGGCGGAGGACAAGTCAAGGATTCGGTGCTGTCGAAGAAAATACGCTTTGAAACCAGCGACGAAGTGGTGCTCAAGCCGGGTGAAATCCCTGACATGGCCGACGCCCGTCGCTATGTCGACTGCAAAGTCAAATTGATGCAAGGACTGCCAGCCGGTCCGATCAATCTGGAATTGCAGATTTCGCGTCGCAACGATACCGCTGGCCCAGAAGAAGAGTTTCTCTTTTACAATATCCGGGCTCGGATCGTAACTCCCATCCGCGTGATCGCTGGGGACGACTACAACGAGACCCGAAATATTCTGACGATGGGTTCGTCCAAGTCCTCTCAGGGACTCAAAAAGAGCTTCATGCTGTCGATCCGCACGGAAGACTTTCAAGGGGATCCGAATGTGCGGGTTGGGAAGGTTGTACCTGAGCAGTTGAAAGCGACGATCGGTACTCCCAAGGTTTCTGCCACCCAGCGCATCTATCCAATCCTACTAGAGATCCCCCCTGGAAGTGATCCAGTCGAATTCGATGGAACCTTTAGCAAGGATTTCGGAAAAATCATCATTGAAACAGATATGGAAACATCGCCGACAATTCCGATGTACCTGAAATTCAGAGTGACCGAAGACTGATTCAATGTCTAGCAAAGGCTTTAGGCTTCATGAAACGCAAGATCGCTAAGGCCTGGAGTTTCTCCTCTCACGACGCGGCCCGACCTTCCAATCGGGTAGGACTTGCACGAGTCATGGCTCTGAGCATGCTTGGTACGTTTCTTTGCACGGTGGTGCTGGCCCAACCTCCTCGCCTTCGCAACGGTCTTCGCCCGACTCGTGGCTTGCCCGGAGCAAAAACGCAGGAGCTTTCGGTCTCAGCCAACAAGCCGGCCGATCCACCCTCAGCAAGTGTCCGCGTCAATCTCTCGGAGCCTCCAGCCGATCCCCCGATCACGGTGGCAACGGAGGAAGAAAAGAACCAAAAGATAGCAACCGATTGGCAAAACCCTTGGTTGGTTTTTTACATCACGGGAAACCAATACGGGTACCTGGAACCCTGTGGGTGCACTGGGCTGGCTAATCAAAAAGGTGGGATTAATCGCAAAGACACGTTGCTGGCAAGTTTGAAAAACCGGGGTTGGCAAGTCATGGCCTTGGATGCGGGCGATCAAGTTCGCCGAGATGGCATCCAATCAGAAATCAAATTCAACTGGACTACCCAAGCTCTGCGCCAGATGGGATACGCCGCCACAACCTACGGGGCGAAGGATCTTTTGTTATCCGATAACATCCTTATTTCTGTGTTGAATGAGAATGCTCAGAATGACCTGTTCGTATCGGCCAACGTGAGCATGCTTCCGGACCACGATGTCCGGTACAAGGTTGTTACCGTAGATGGCCCTGACAAGAAACCTCGCAAGATCGGTATCACTGGGGTTCTTGGTCAAGAAAGCCTGAAATCGCATTCCGGGATCCAGCAAGGCTTCTTTAGCGCATCGGATCCAATTCCTGCTTTGAAAGAAGTGGCAGGGATACTTAAGGATCAAAAGTGTGATTACTTGGTGCTCCTGGCCAGCGCCAGCTTGGAGGAGACCAAGAAGATTGTTCAGGCGGTACCAGGTTTTCAGTTGGTGATCACCTCGGGTGGATACGGCGAGCCTACTTATCGACCCGAAGTTCTACCGGGAACTGAGTCGGAGATCGTGCAGGCAGGAACCAAAGGGATGTACGCAGGAATCGTGGGACTGTTTGATAATCCTGCCGAGCCGACCCGTTACCAACGCATCGCCCTGAGCTCGCAGTTCGAAGACTCACCTCGCATGCTGGAGCTTTTTAGCAAGTACCAAGATGAGTTGCGGAACAAGGCCGATGACAACTTTTCTGCGCTGGGGCTCAGACCCAGTTCTCATCCTAGCGGCAGGAGCTTTGCTGGAACTCAGAAATGCTCTGAGTGCCACACCACCGCGCACGAGATATGGAAGAACACACCTCATGCTC
Organism: Planctomycetota bacterium; assembly: GCA_018969045.1. Classification (GTDB taxonomy): domain Bacteria; phylum Planctomycetota; class Planctomycetia; order Pirellulales; family Pirellulaceae; genus JBKCUI01. The sequence continues at coordinate 35,857 of JAGWZB010000003.1, forward strand.
ATGCGACTGAGTCGATTGTCCATCCTCCTGAGAGGTCGATGGCCAGGCACTTTGATCCCGAGTGCATCTCATGCCATGTCACAGGTTGGAACCCACAAAAATTTGCGCCTTACAAGACCGGTTACGAAACGCTTGAAGGATCAGCAGATTTGCATGGGAGCGGGTGCGAGAACTGCCATGGACCTGGTTTGGAGCATGTTCAAGCCGAGCAGGATTCCGTTAGCGACAAGAAACGCCTCGATGAACTCAGAAGCGCCATGCGGCTGACGCTGGCCAATGCCCAAGAAAAGTGCCTTGAGTGTCACGACATCGACAACAGCCCCGACTTTCATAAAGAAGGGGCTTTCGAGAAGTTCTGGGAACAAGTCAAACACTACGGAAAAGACTGATTGCTAGGGTTTGGCGCCGGTGACCGACCGAATGTAGTCGACTTCGTTTTGTCGATAAGGCGTTCCATCTCGTCGAAAGATATCGTGGAACCATAGCTCAGGTTCCTTGTCATAAGGTTTCTGCCAGGAGTCCCAAGGATAAATGGTTTGGCTTTTGCCATCGACAAAGCCCCAGTTTTGAGCACCGACATTTTCTTCTTTGAAGATTTTCAGGTTGGGATCGAAGTAGCTATTATTTCCACGAGCCATGTATTCTGTGCAAACAATCGGCCGGTTGTATCGCTTCAAGGAACCGATAGCCCGTCGCATGGCATCTCCGTCACCGTAGTGGTGGAAGGTGATAATATCGGACTTCTCCAGACATAGCTTATCGACCGCTGAGAGTTTTGATTCGTCTTCCCAAAGGCTAATCCAAACACCGCAGGTCAGAGGTTGAGAGGGCTGGATCTCGCGTGCCCACTCGAAGCATCGTTCGGCAAACAGCAGTCCCATTTGAGCTTTGTTGGGAAGCTCTGTTTTGGTCCCGTTTCTGCCGTAGGAATTGGCGTTGTCGTTATCGAGTTCATTGACAAGATCCCATGCTTGGATGCGGGGATCGTCCTTGAACCGCTTGAGGATTCCTTGCAAGTAGGGTTTGACCATCGCATGTTTGTCGGGATCTCCGAGGATAGCAGCCCCAGGGCTTTGTATCCAACCGCTGTTGTGCACTCCTTTCTTGGGTTCACGCTGTTTTCCGGCTACTGGTTGGGGGTCCCACACCGAGTCAAATGGTACAAAGATGATCCCTATCTTATGTTTCTGGGCGATGCTGAGGAACTGCTCCATGCGATCGAGCAAATCTTTGCCGTCACCTGTCCAGAGTAGATCGTGCAGAAAGACACGCATGGAGTTGAATCCTAAACTCTGTGCCCAGCCGAGCTCCAGATCGATTCTCTCTAAATCAAAGGTGCCGATTTGCCACATTTCGAGTTGGTTGATCGCGTATGCGGGAATGTAATTCGAACCGACCAACCAACCGTGTTTATCTTGCCAAGCTTTGGCTTGTTCTGGAGTCCATCTGGATTGAGCTTGTGCCGTCCCGACAAGCCCGGCGAGGGTCATCAGCAGGGCCAAGAGGGTTTGGTTCCATAGGATATTTTTATAAGATCGTTGCAGCATCATTGCCTACCAATAAATAGAATACGATTGAATGTCTCAACGACGGTCCAGGCGCGATTATAGCAGTTATCCGGGTCTTCAAAACCGGAGTTTGTTCCGATCAGTCCAAGGTCCAAACGCCGTCGATGCATCGATAGGTTTTTCCTGTCGGATTGGTGTCCCGAAGCACGCTGGGCAAACGCGACTGGCGCACCGCATCGTAACATGTCAACTTGGCAAATCGCAACATGCTTGCGGGAATCCCGACGGCGGTAAAGCCCGGGTGGCTGGTGGCCGGATAAGGCCCTCCGTGATTCATCGCGGGACTGACGGCTACCCCTGTTGGCATCTTGTCATTGAGCAATCTCCCAACGCGATGCTGCAATGCATCTGCAACCTGAGGGTAATGCCCATCATCGGAGCCTTGGGTATCGCTGTAGATGCACCCTGTAAGGTTTCCTTCGAGAGATTCGATGACGCGAACAATCTGCTCAACTGAATCGCACACTGCGATCAAGACCGCGTTGCCAAAGGCTTCGGTTTGAAACACATGAGGGTCCTTCAAGAACTGCCCACCGGTGATTCGAAGCACGGTGTTGGCCACCGCGCAGCGACTACCTAAGAGCTTGCTGCCTCCGGTCAGGCACTGTGCACCAGCATCGGTCAGCACGCTTAGGCTCTTGACAAGCGATTTCTCGACGGACTCCGAAAGGAGGGTACCGGCTGGCGTTTGGGTGTACTTGGAGACTACACCCTGAATAAACGCATCGGTCTTGGGACCTTGGACCATCAGCAGTAACCCGGGATTGGTGCAGAACTGGCCTGCACCCATGAGGCCACTGGTAACGTACTCGTCAACGAGACTATCGCCCCGTTGGTCCAGCGCCCCGGGCAGAATCACCACGGGATTGACGCTCGAGAGCTCTGCATAAAATGGTTTTCCAACCCGATCCGCGACGGCTTTGAGTTGCAATCCCGCCCCACGAGCCCCGGTGTATCCGACGGCACCCAAGCGTGGGTCGGCCACCAATCGCTCGCCATCTTCGTGCGATGTGCGGTAAATCAACTGGACCAATCCGCTTGGCATCCCTGTTGCCTGCATGGACTTAGCTACCAACTGCCCAAACCGTTGGCTGGTCGCCGGGTGCGATGAATTGGCTTTCGCAATCACCGGATTTCCAGCGGCGATGGCCGCAGCAAAGTCCCCTCCAGAGATACCGTTGAAGGCAAAAGGAAAATTGTTTGGACCAAAGACAGCAACCGGACCAAGCGGAATGTAACAGGACCGGATGTTGGCCTTGCGATCGATGACCGGCATCTGCCAGGACTGGTCGCGGACAGCTTGGGCTGCCACTTTGAGCTGATTGACCGTTCTGGGCAATTCGACATCCATCAACCTTGGCGACTTCGGTAGCGCTGTTTCACGATGTGCGATCGCAACGAGTTCTTCGCGGTCCTCATGGATCCTAGTCGCGTAGTCTTCCAGAAACGCGGCGATCTTGGCCGGCTCAAGATTTCGGCTGATCTGAAACGCACGGTGGGCGGCCTCCAATACGCGATCACACGTCGACCAAGAGCTTACCGGAAAGCTCAGCGGGATGGCTTCCAAGGTGCTAGGATCCTTGGAGCTAAATACGCCAGAGGTATCCTCGGTGATCCATTGGCCGTCGACCAAAACAGGTTGAGATGGGTTTGTTGTTGTCATGGTGTCGTTATCCTTGGACGATCGTGTTGGTCAGAGTTCCGATTCCCGAGATGCTGATATCGACGATATCGCCTCGCTGAAGCGTAAAATTGCTATCGGGAACAACTCCTGTTCCAGTCAAAAGAAATGCACCTTGGTGCATGTCGTTGTCGCGCAGAAGCCACTCGACAAGATCTTCCAGTTTCCGAGCCATTTGCGCTACGGAGGTCTTTCCTTCGAAAACAATCGCATCGTCGCGATGAATCGCGAGCGAGATTTCAATGCTCTGACGCTCGGGCATGTCGCCAGCAAGGGTGATCCAGGGCCCCAAACCACAGCACTGATTGTAAAGCTTGGCCTGCGGCAAATACAAAGGATTATCCCCTTCAATGTCCCTGCTGCTCATGTCGTTTCCTATGGTGTAGCCGACGATCTTGCCGCTGCTTGAAATCACCAACGCCAACTCCGGTTCAGGGACATTCCAATGAGCATCTTCTCGAATCCTAAGCATCCCTAAATGCCCACTGCATCGGCCCGGTGTGGCCTTGAAAAAAATCTCTGGACGCGCCGCTGTGTAAACTCGATCGTAACAACTCGCCGCCGCTTCGCTCTCCTCCATTCGAGCCGTCTGGGAACGCTTGTAAGTCACCCCGGCAGCCCATACCTCTTGGTCGTCGATCGGTGCCAGCCAGTTGACTTGGTCCAACGCAATCCCAGGTCCATCCGATGGGATTTGCTGGGCCAAAACGGTCAATTCCGGATGCGAAAGTAGCTCTGATAGATTCGATAGACCCGCTGCCTGCAAGTCCAACGGTGTTGCCTGTGCCGCATTGCCTCGATGGATATCCACTCGGGCGGCTTGCACCCCCTTTGCCGTCAGTATTCTTGCCAATGCCATCTGTGTGTTGCCCTCGGTTTTTGTGTTGCCTCAATGTCGCCGTATTATCACCTTAAAACGCTTAAGTGCCTAGCAGCGATCCATCGAGCCGGTTGGAAAAACGGGTAGGGCAAAAAGATGGGTGGTGAGTTGGCTGGGGCAACTAGGGTTGGTTGACGCCTCTAGTTAGCTTTTTGCTCGCTGGGCTCCAGATGAATATTTCTCCGTTGGAGCAGCCGATGGCGATCGATAGCTCCGATTCATCGCCGATTTGAACCCCCGAAGGCTGCATGACAAGAGGGAACAAGCGTCCCATGGGGTTTTGTGGATCGGTTAATCGCACACCTTCTTTTTCATCGATGTAAAACTCGGTTTTCTTTTTCTTCTTCTGTTCTTTATTTTCTTCGGGTTTGTCTTTGTCTTGCGGCTCGGAGACTTCGACTTCCTCTCGACGGACTCCAAAACGCTTGATCCGATCCGAATCGATTACAAAAAAGTCTTCGTTGCAGCAGATGAGTTTATGGGTTTGTTGAGAAAACCCTCCCCAAAGGACTTTGGCGTTGGGTGTGGTGAAGTTTGGATAATACCGGGCTGTACCGGCTTCATCAAAAGCCACGGCACCTTTGGTTAGCGCAACGATCGATGCGACGGTGCGTTGGTTGTCAACGAAACTTGAGAGCATCGTTCCGTCTTTGGCTTCAAAGGACTTTGCCATTCGGTCTCTGGAAGAAGACAACAACGTTTTTGAGTCGCGGGACCAATCGATGCTGGTAACGGCAGCAGCATGGGCGGGCATCTTCCATCGCACGCTGTTGCTGAGCGTATCGACCACGACAATGGTTCCATCAGCATTGCCAATACCGAGCAATTCCCCGCTGGGACTTACCGAAATATCAAGCGGTGTGTCTTTGCTGACCCACGCTATCCGGCGGGCTTTCAGAGTTGCATGACTGCTTGATGGCTCTAGCGCGATCGATTCGACGTATCCGATGCGACCGGGTTCGCCAGAGGCGATCCAAAGCACTGATTGAACAGGATCCCAATGAAGATCGCTAATCGAGCGTCCTGGGGTTGGGATCCTCAGTGCGATGCGAAAATTATCCTCATAATGCCAGACGAGAACTTCATGATACCCACTGGTAAAGAGTGTTTTTCCAACCGAATCGATCGCGATGGCTTGGACCGTATGCGGACGCGGATACGATGGGATTTTTGGCTCTTTTGGCAAATAGACCGGTCGGAATGATTCGATGGGCGCGTCCATACTGCCGTCGACTTTGGCACCCGTTGCGATCCAGGTTCGGATGTCCTCGATTTGGTCGGGATCCAATGCATCGGAGTCCTTGGGCATACGAAATGCCGGATCGCTTGTGGATATTCGGTCCCAGAATTCCCCGAGACCTTTAGGGAATGCGATAATGCGACCCGATTCATCGCTGAGCGTTGGAGCAATGACTGGAAGTTTCGATTCTCCGGGGGTCAGAAGGGATGCAGGAGTTGCCATCGAGTAACCACCTTGGGCGTCCTGGGCATCGTGGCATCCGACGCATCGATCGACCAAAATATTCGCGATGCGAGATAGTCTTGGCTGGAGCGACTCTGGGGCCGTTGTCAACAAAGAGGTATCTGAGGTATGCACAGCATCCACCGAGGGCAGCTGTGCAAACAGAGTGGATTGGATCGCGAATAAAAAAAGACAGAGCCTGATCTGTCTGATCTGTTTCATGGGATCATTCCAGTGAGTGGACGACTAGCCCCGAAGCAAGTTTGGGGTAGAAATAAGTGCTCTTGGCAGGCATACGCTCATTTTCCAGCGAAACGGATTGAATTTGCTGGACGCTCGCTGGCATGACCATCGCAGCCAGCGAATAGTCGTGTCCACCGACCAATCGTCCTTGCAGACCGTCGATGACTTCTTGGATGCAGTGCACATAGGTTGGTTTTGGCATTTCCTGGAAACCCAATGCATCTTCGAGCACCAATCGGTGCAAGAGGGCCACTCCCAATTCGCGCCAACCAGGGGAGTGCTCGGGAGCCAATTGAGCCATCCGATCGATCGCGGCCTCTTTGGCGCTGATTCGCGTCCACTCTTTGGATTCTGCGGAGTAAAGAGCCAGGATCAACTGTTCGTCGAGCCGATCGAGCTCGGCCCATACGGCTCCTGCACTCTCTGGTCCATTGCCTACCAACTCGCAGTCAAAATACTTACCGAGTCGTTCATGCAACTGCTGGGTTGTCAGCCTTGGCACGCCATGGAGCAATCGATGCGTCGGTAGCACCACCAGCCCCGGGTCGCTCATGCTCACCAGGGCCGTCAATACAAAGTTGGCTGGATGATCGTAGCTCAAGGATCCTGCTGCAGCCAACTCATCGCGATAATTGCAAGCGGTCTCGTAACGGTGGTGTCCATCGGCAACGTACATCGGTAGATTTGCAATCAGCGACGAGATTTCTTGGATGGTACCAAGATCGCTGATGGGCCAAATCGTATGCTGGACGCCAAGATGGTCCATCGCGGTGGTCCCAAGAACCCCCATGATCTTCGATTCGAGGATCTCTTGGATCAGATTATCTGAATCGGGATAGAGTCCAAAGATCTGGGACAAGTTAGCTCGGCAGGCTCTGAGCATCTTCAATCGATCCTCTTTGGCTTGGGCATGCGTATGCTCATGGGGATAGATTTTCCCTTGTCCAAAGCGTTCGAGTCGAACGTTTGCCATGAATCCCTTGCGCAGGAACGTTTGACCGAGCCACTGGAATTCTTGGTGATACACGTAGATGGCCGGGTCGGGTTCGGGTTGCAGGATCTTTTCGCTCTGCCAATTCCGCAGAGTCCATCCGGCCCGCTTATAAAGTTCCTCAGCGGTATCTTGAGGTTCGTGCTTTGGATACTCCAAGCGAACGAAATTGTACTCGGATTGCCCGTAGAGCTGATCCTGCAACAGAGGGTCGATCACATCGTATGGAGGAGCGATGCATTCGGACAGCGATCCGACTCGACCGAGGTTGTACCGCAGGCCGCGGAAGGCTTGGATTTGGGGCATACAAAGGACGATCGTTGGCAGTAGGATTGGTTTTTGGATTGTCGAAGGCTCGGTATTGTACTGATTTGTTTCGGCTCGTCGCACCTCTATGTTTGGTTTTTCAAGGTGATAAAATCCCCGAGCATCCCTTTCTGAATTTACAGGTTGAGTATAAACCCAAAAGGTTCACCGATGTCGATTTCGCTTGAGCAAATGCGTCAAGAACTCTACTGTGCAGTTGTGTGCGATGCGCTAGACCAAGTCGGTTTGCACAACCAATCGCCCCGAGTTTCTCTTCCTAGACAAACCCCAAAACCGATGGGCTTGCTCGTTGGAAGGTGCAAGACCACGCTTTGGGCCGATATGTTCCATACCGACCCCAAGCCCTATGAACTGGAGCTCAAGGCCGTGGACGCTTGTCAGCCAGACGATGTGTTGATCGCTGCAGCGGGTGGATCGATGCGATCAGGGATTTGGGGTGAATTGCTGACAACTGCTGCCAAAAATCGGGGTTGTATCGGAGCGATCATCGATGGAGCAGTTCGTGATGTTGATAAAATTGCCGAAACCGACTTTGACGTATTTGCCAAAGGACGCTGCTTGTACGACAGTTTGAATCGACAGCGCGTGGTCGATCTGGATGTGCCGGTTGAAATCGATGGTGTGGTTTTTTCACCGGGCGATCTGGTCTTTGCCGACTCCGACGGGATCGTCGTAGTACCTGGGCAAGTCGAGCAAGAAGTCCTGCGATTGGCTCTGGAGAAAGTCCACGGGGAGAACAAAGTCCGAGATGCGATACGCACAGGGATGAGCGCCGTGGGTGCCTTTGAGAAATTTGGGATCCTCTAGCGATCCGCTTGCTCGACGACCAACGACGTTCCTTCGAGCGTGATTTTCAACCCAGAAGCTTGGGAAAGTTGATCGAGCAATTCCTCGAGTGTCGCGTCTTTGAAGTTCACGTCGACTTCCTGTCTGGCAAGCGAATTGGATATTTCGACTGGAGTTAAAACCAAGTTCAGTTGTTTGCTGAGGCTCTGGAGAATGTTGAGGATCTCGCCACGGTACCGGCCTGTGTATGTCTTTCCCTGTGGCTGGTTTGAGGAAGTGGCATTATTGGTCTTAGGTTGGCTTTTTGGAAGAGTTCTCGGTGCCAATGGTTCGACCAGTTCTCGATGTGCGTCTACAGGTGCCAGGATATCCCATGCGTCGGGTTTGCCTGGCCCGGAAGCTGGGACCCTGGTGACCGAAACCTTAGGCCATTTTGACTTCCAGGTCTGCCAATGGTCTTTTCCAATTCTTTGGATCTCGGTGGTATATCGGTAACCAACAAACTCACCCCCGGGATTGCCGATGAGCCTTGGATCATCGCTCGAAAAGTTCCCGATACTCGGCGGTCCGTTGGATGGCCAGATGAGGTATTGGTCGAATCCTGCAAGGAGCAACGTGGCGATGGCAGCCCCGTTGGTCGATTCGAATTGGCCTGCACGCCAGCGGTCCGGGGGCTCCATCAGTCCGGTGGTCTTGGCCAGTGCATCGAGTTGGAATTGCTTGGAAAAGTCTTTCCAAATCTCCTGCGGTTGCCCGCCGTGGCTCCACTGGATCCCTTCCTTTTTCGCAATACGCAAAGAAGGATGGCTTGGATCGCTCGATAGTGACCAATACGCCCACTGGATAGCCGCCGCAGTTCCTTTGGGTACCAAAGCCACATAGCGATCGACGTAAGCGATTTCCGATTGGATGTGCGAAGCGACCAACTCGAGAACTTGTTGGTTGGACTGTTCCTTGGGGATGCTCAGATCCAACTCGATGTCGTTAGGGATTCGACGATCGAGCCAAACTGTTATCTGATCACGAAGGTGCATCGTTTGGATCCAATCCAACAACGGCAGTTTCAACTTGGTATCGCTGGTCGATGAGTCTGCGCGCAGTCGAGTTGTCAACTCGATTGCTTGTGGTGTTCGGTACGGGTGGATCGATTGCGCAAGAGCGCTCTGGCAGAACACGAGCCACATCAGGATGCAGATCGATAGAGTTCCGGTTCGTATCAGTGTCAAGCGCATCGTTAGGATCTTCTGCTTCTTTTTACCGAATCATCAAATGTCGACAAATGTCATTGCGAATCCAACGCGAGCAACTAATCTGGATCGCAGTTCCAATTCCAACTCTAGCAACATTTATGAACAGCCGTTTGTCCAGACTGGTTTCATTTTACCGCGATGCTTGCGATCCAGGTTGTCGTGTCGCATCGTATCGTCAAGAACTATCGGACAAACTTAAGGGACCGCATCAGCTTGCCCGAGATTATCGAGATTATTCGGTATCTACCCTGCGTCGGTTGGTCTTTTCACGAGATCAGGAAGTACGCGAGGCTGCTCTGTGGGCATTGGGAGCTGTTGGAGGCAAGTCCGAGTACGCTTTTTTAGGACCTTGGCTCAGGGCCTGCGATCCGGGTCTTAGGCAACTTGCTGACCGAGCTCGGGAGCATTTGCTTATGAGAACTCGATCGGAACACCAGATCCGATTCGCTCAGCGGATCGAGTCCTCCATGGCCAATTCGCATTGGAAATCCGCCAGTCGGATGGTGGACCGACTGGTGGTCGAGCATGCTCATGATCCCCAAAGTTGGTTGCTTAGGGTCTCGATACGACTATGCACTAGGCAATGGCTCGGAGCCAGTCAGGATTGCCGATATTTGTTGTCTTTCGACCGGGACAACTATCGCGCATGCGTTTTCTTGGGCCAGTGCTACTGGTACATGAATCGTTTGGGGATTGCCAAAGAGTGTTTTTTGGAAGCAGCACGTATTTATCCAGATTGCTCGGCAGCATCCCTTGCAAACAAACTTAGGCTCTCTGCCTAACGCATTGCCATATTACAAATCTAGCCATTGGGCTGAATTGTTCGATACAATAGAGGCGTGCTAGGAATCTGCTGTGCGAAGATCTCCAAGGGAGTTGTTCACCATGATCCGATTGTTTCTCGTTGCCATTTCCGTTCTTTGCGTAGAAATTTGGGCACAGCAACCGGAGGTTCGCAAGCAGAAGTACTCCGGTGGACAGATGGAGCTGCTGATCAACTCCACAACGCTCTCCCAAGCCGTTGCGATCAACAGTGCAGGTTCGATCGTTGGAACACGTGAGATCCCTAATCAAGCTGCTGGGCTGCTGTTACCTGTCCCTTTTTACTATGGCAAACATGGTGCAAAAGACATCCCAACCCCGGAATCATTTACGAATCTGGAACCGATCGGGATTTGTGACACCGAGCTAGTGGTCGCTTATGCAACTCGACCTGCAGGCAACCAACAGGGATCTCTTGCAGGTGTTGTGTGGGACCCCAAGGACGGTTCCTTTGTCTTTCTGCCCAACGCCCCAGGCGATACCGTCCATCAGCCGCAGTCGATCTCCGCAGACGGCAAACGGATCTGTGGATACACCACTGGCCCGAATCGACTGCGTCCTGCGATTTGGGATTGGAAAACCGATTTGCAAAGTTGGGTCATCACGGTTTTGCCCACCGAGCACGAAAATAATCCTTATTTGATGTCCGGTGGTTTGATGATATCCCCCAACGGCAAGTGGGTCGCTGGTTGCTGCACCAAAGCATTCATGCGCGATGGTTCTGTCGACAGCGCATTGTATCTGTGGACGGAACTGACCCCGGGTCAATGGAAACGCAAACTGCTATCCCAAGAGCAACTGTATCTTCGAGGGATGAACGACCAAGGTGAAATGGCGGGTTCTGTTCGAGGGCCAACCGGAGCAAGGCAGCCCTGTTATGTATCGCCGCAAGGGGAATTCCGAATTCTGGAACTGCTGCCAGCAAATTACTCCGGAGAAGCCAAAGGGATCAACAACGACTCGATCGTCGTAGGATTCTCCGACGATCCACCCGGCAAGTTCGATGCCGGACCGACGCCGTGCTATTGGACGAAAGATGGCAAGATCCACAAGATCGCACCCGAGGCGACTTGGTATGGGATGACCCAAGCGATCAATCAGTCTGGTCAAATGGCCGGTTTGGTGGAAGACGAACAAACGGGCATCTCGCTCAGTTTTCGGACTTTGAAGTAGGTCAGTCGATCGTTTGCCAGGGGTCCATGGAGAATTCGCTATCGGTAGAAGGGCTAGGGATTTTCGGTCACAAAAACAGCTACAACCTGCATTATTGGTGATTTGCAAAGGGTTTCAGCACACTCAATGCATAGTCGTGAACCAGGCCGTTGCTGGCTAAACAGTGTCCGGCTCGCAGGTTCACCTCGCCAGACCAACACGTGAACTTGCCACCGGCCTCCATGATCACAGGTGCTACGGCCGCTACATCCCAGGGATTGACGATCGGATCGACCATCAACTCGCCGCGCCCGGTAGCCACAAGCAAATATCCGTATCCATCTCCCCAGGATCGGCTCACATACGCCTCCTGCTGCAAAGCAAGGTAGGCATGCTGGGCACCTCGACGATCGAAGTTATCGACCTGCGACGTCAAGAACAATCCTTCAGAGAGTGCGTCCAGACTCGATACATGGCATCGGTGCATGGAAAGTGAATCGTCGGTGGGGGCCTGAGGATCGCGCTGGCCGTACCAAGCCCCGCAGCCGACGGCTCCCAGCACTACTTCACCCAATGCCGGGATGGCAATGACCCCGATCAAGGGTTGACCTCGATAGGTCAGTCCCACGAGCGTTGAGTACAGGGGCACCCCCGAGATGAACGATTTGGTTCCATCGATCGGATCGATGATCCACTCAAAATCGTTCTGACCTGCAACCGACCCGAATTCTTCCCCTAATAGTCCGTCCTGAGGATAGTTTTGGCTAATGGCCTGTCGAACCGCATGCTCGGCCCCTTTGTCCGCAGCGGTCACTGGGGATCGATCGCTCTTCCTTTCGACTTGGTAAGCTTTGGTTCGAAAGAAGCACAGGGTAACGTTGCTGGCGATTTGGGCCAATTCCAGTGCAAATTGGGTTCTTTGAGAGTATTCAACGGGGCTAATTTGGAGTCCACCGGGCCAATTCGGGCTACTGGTGTAGGATTTTGCTGAGGTGTCTGCGAGTATCTCCGGAGGCAATTGCAATCGAGGAAATCGGTACATCGGTTAGAATCCCTACGTGATTCGTGGACAGAATGGTTGCAAGTATCGGAAGGAAGGTTCCGGTGGACTACAATACTAACGAAACGACGAATTGCGAACCCACCTATCCCTCCCTCCCCTCCCAAAAAGTTTTTTATGTCGACTGCCCCCAAGCTCCAGGTCGGCGATGAACCGCTGATGGAATCGGCCGATTTGAGGACTTCGAAACCCGCAAGCCGGGACAAGAACCTTAAACCCTGGTGGTACAAGTTGCTTTCCTTTGCCTTGGTGGCCAGCATGATCGGCCTTGGCTACTGGACACGCAGTCGTTGGGAACCGATCCTGGAGGGTTGGATTCGCCCTGCGGCGGCCAATCGTCCCAAGCCTCGAGCGCCCGTGGTCTCGATTGCCCAGGCCAAGCAGGAGTCGGTACCTCAGTTTATCAATTGTCTAGGGACTGTAACGGCCTTTAACAGCGTGACGGTCAAAAGCCGAGTCGATGGAGAGCTTGTCGAAGTCGCTTTCCAGGAAGGGCAGATGGTCCAAGAGG
>JAGWZB010000145.1 GCA_018969045.1 Planctomycetota bacterium
AGCGTTCATGATCTGCACGCCACGATCCTGCATCTGATGGGCTTCGATCATGAAAAGCTCACTTATCGTTATGCAGGTCGCGATTTTCGCTTGACCGACGTTCATGGCCGTGTCGTTCGTGAAATCCTGGCTTGAACGCCCGCCCATTCATCAAGACGCGATTGTTCGCAGGAACGCTCCTTGGTCTCCTTGGCCGTTTGAGCATGCTCGATGATCTTCTGAACCTGCTTGAGCTCGGTTTCATGCCCCAGCAGCATCAAGCGTTCTGCTTCGAGTCGATCTTCTAGCGACTGAAGTTCCAAAAGCAGAGCGTTCTTCTGATCGATGAGTTTTAAGCGGTAGGTTTCGTTGTCGCGCCAGCGCTGCAGCTTGACGATCCCAGCTTGAAACTCCCTGCGCTGCTGACTCCACATTTGGATATCTTGGCTCAGACCTCGAATGCGATCGGTCAGTTCCTGAATTTCACGGATCGTACTCAGGACGATCGCCGCCGATTGATCCCGCTGCCAAGTTCGCAGTTTGAGCAAGCCTGCATGAGGATGATCTCGGCTCATCGCAAATCACCGATTAGTTTCTAATCAATTGACTCAGAGCGTCCCAGGATTCCTTCCACGGAACGATCTGGTCGGTTGCCTGAGTCAAGAATGCATCAAAGATCGGTTTCAAAGCGATCGCGCGATCGATTTGAGGATTCGAACCGGAGCGATAAGCCCCGATTTGAATGAGTTCACGATGCTCGTCGTAGATCGCCATCCATTTCCGCAGTTCACCCCCAAGGGCGATCTGCTTGGGATCGAGCAACTGCTGTTGCAATCGACTCAAGCTTCTTAAAACATCGATCGCAGGGTAGTGACCGCTATCGGCCAACGCTTTGGAAAGGATGATATGGCCATCGAGGAAGCCGCGTACCGCATCGCTGATCGGCTCGTTGTTGTCGTCGGCTTCGACCAAGATGGTGTAGATGGCGGTGATCGATCCTTGGGAGTTGTTCCCAGCCCGCTCGACCAACTGAGATAACGACGAAAAGACGCTCGTTGGATATCCACGGGTCGTAGGAGCTTCGCCTGCTGCCAAGCCTATCTCGCGCTGGGCCGTTGCAAATCGCGTTAGCGAATCCATCAGCAACAAAACCGATTTGCCTTGGTCTCGAAGGGATTCGGCGATCGCGGTGGCTGTTTTGGCGGCTAGGATCCGCCGAGGGGCCGGTTGATCACTGGTGGCTACCACCGTGATGGCCTTGGACCTCCCTTCAGGTCCAAGATCATTCTCGAGAAAATCCCTGACCTCCCTGCCCCGCTCTCCGATCAAACCGATGACCACGCAATCGGCCTGGGTCCCTCTGGCAAGCATCCCCAAGAGCGTGCTCTTTCCAACTCCCGCTGCCGAAAAAACACCGATCCGCTGCCCTTGCCCTAAACTCATCAGAGTGTCGATAGCCCTGACCCCCGTGGGGATCGGACTCTTGATCGGCTGCCTGGATAATGCGGTCGCAGCAGACGCATCGCAATAGACTCGTTTTCCTGCCGTGATCGGATCGCCTCCATCGATCGGATCCCCTTTGGCATCGAGCACACGTCCGCATAACTCCATCGAAACGCGCACGCAACGACTCGAATGCACCAACTCGACTCGATCTGCGGCTCGAACCCCCTCGAGCACATCGAACGGAGCCAGCAGTGTCTTGTCCCCCTGGAAACCGATGACCTCGGCCTCCATGTACCCATGCCCCTGCCTATCGATCCGAGTCACAGCCCCCACCGAAAGAGGCAAGCCTTCGACGGCGATCACGCCCCCTTGCAACGCACAGACACGCCCTTGGACCTGATAGGGTACCAATCGCTTCAGCGCTAGATTCCAATCGGAACTGTTGGGCAGCAATGGCAGTCGCTGGGAAATCGATTCGATGTCGTTAAAATACACGTTAGGCAAGCTCCTGCTCGAGGCGTTCTAACTGCGTCTTGAGCGAGCGATCCAAAGTGGTGCTGGGAGTTTGTATCACAACACTGCATGGCTCGAGCCCAGGGTCATCGACCACTTGAAAATCGATCCCCGGAGAAAGCCTAGCGATCAAAGCCGGCAATGCATCGGCCAGCTTCATCGCATCGGTCGTATGGAGCTTGATCGTTAACTGGCGTTGGGTTTGCACCAACCGAACCATTTCCTCGATCCAAGCAAGCAGAATCGACGGATCGCTTTCAATCTGGCGAACCATCAATTTTTCGGCGATTTTAATGGCTAGCGATACCGTTTCGTGCTGCCACTGCCGTAACCACTGCTCCGTCGCACCCTCAAGTGCATTGCAAATCGTGTCGACGCGTGCAACGACGTCTGCCATCTGCTGACTGACGAGCGTTTCGGCTTGCTGCTGAGCCAATCGGTCGATCACCGCACGGCCTTCTTCGACGGCTTCCTTCCTGGCTTGGTCTCTAAGCTTCTCGCAATCGACTTGACACTGCTGCAAGATCGATCGCGCTTGGGCCATCACCGTATCCAAAGGTCCACGCTCGATTGTCGGGGCAACATCCGACGCTGAAGACGCAACATCCACCGAGGCCTTGGAACCAAAAAACGACTTAGGTTTGAGTATCGATGCCATAGCTGGTGCTTTCGTCGTCGGTGAAAAAATCAAGCCGAAGCCAGATAACGATCCTGCGAAGAATCGCTACAATCGAGTTCCGCTGCGGTTTTCGTGAACTGCTCAGCCAGTGCAGACCAAGTTTTCTCGTCGGTGATAGGAGCATCGGCCAACTCACGCCTGAGTTTCTTCAATCCGCTGGCAGGAGTCAGTTTCTCGATCCTCGTTCTCAAGCTCTTGCTGGATCCCGAAAGAAACTGCCTCACCTCTTGGGGTGTGTGGCTGTAAAGAACGCGGAGCAAATCAAGATCATCAAGCTTCATAAACACACCGAGCACTTCGTCCCGATCGCTCACTTTGTGAAGTGGAATGACAAAGGGCCTAGTCGATTCACTTGCTGGAGCGTTGGAAACGTTCGAAACCGCCGGTGGACTGGCAAACTGTGGATCATGGAGCACAGATCTCAATTGCAGTAACTTTTCTTGGCCCTGCTGCTGCGCCTGGATCCTATGAGCATTCGCAGCAACTTGAACCCGGAACTCCTTGCCAATCGCATCGAGTACCTCAGCAGGCGTATCGGTCAGTCGCGGGATCCAGTCCAAGGCTTCCCGGGCTTGTTGAAGCTCCAAATGCCCAACGATGGCTTGACCGATTTGGCTCGGTAAGTTCCTGAGGATCGTCGCTATGACCGTGGGTCTTTCAAATTTCAATACGGATACTAGAGCATCCAAGGGTTCCGCTTGCACCGACTCGACCCAACTAGGGACCGTTCTATCGTGCGGATTCGGTAAACTTACCCTTGGCACCTGATCGGTGGTTTCCGCTGCGGTCTCCAAAAGCGCTGCGATCGTCTCTATCGCCTCGGCTCGCTCTTGATCCGATACGTCCTGGAGCACTTGGGATTGGCCAAGGATCCGCTGGCTCAGCGATTCTGGCAGATGTTGGAGCAATCGCTCCGTCGCGTCGCGATCCAACTCCAGGATTGCGATGGCAAGCAGTCGAATTTTTTGCTCGGTCGAAGCGTCCATCGAGAGGGGCTTTGGCTTGCTCAATGTGGATAAAGTCTGAAGTCTGTCAACGAATCGATAACGAATCTTTGTAGAGGAATTGCCAACCAGAACGCTAGATCGATTCTAAGTTTGCTAGCTTGGCTCTAACTGGCCTTGCAAAAGCGTCCCGCTACTTGCTATGCCACTGCATGGCGAACGCACGATGCGAATCACAGGTTAGGGACATAAGCATGTCCGTAGGGATACGGGCCGTGTTGCTTATCGCTTTGCTTGGAACGATCGGTTGCCAAAGAAGCCAACCGAACCTGCTAGGTTCGGTCCCCAATTACTTAAAACCCTACAGCCCCGGGGCACCACTGGTGTTCCCCGAAGCGACACCTGCCGCAGGTGCTTCCACCGGCACGACGGCTCCTGCGACTCCTCAAGTCGCAGCGATGTCACCTGCGCTCGGTTCCACATCTGGGGCTACCACACCGGGAATCACGGCTCTAGGTGCTCCGCCGAGCAGCCCCCCG
This sequence comes from Planctomycetota bacterium, assembly GCA_018969045.1. Lineage (GTDB taxonomy): Bacteria > Planctomycetota > Planctomycetia > Pirellulales > Pirellulaceae > JBKCUI01. The sequence continues at coordinate 4,101 of JAGWZB010000145.1, forward strand.
GCTAGCGACCCAAACAGCTTTGCCTACGCGGCCCAAATCTCAGAACTTGACCGTCGAGCTCGTTTGCTCGACGAGAACAATCGCCAACTGCATAGCCAGTTAGCTCAAGCCCAACAACAGGTCCAAACCTATCGCGAGCGATCGGACTTGATGCAGCAGCAACTTGGGGACATGTCGGCTCAATTGCAACAGGCTAGGATGGCCGCCAATCCAGCTACCGCCAATCCGGCAACCGCCAGTCCAATGGGCGCCTTTCCCACAGGCTCTAATCCGACCACTTACAATCCCAAGGCGATGGCTGCAGCAGCACCACCTTCGGTTCAGACTCCAATCGCATCGCAGCCCCCCAGCACCGGTGGACTCAGCGATACAACACGTCGCAGTGGTGCACGATTAACGGCCAACACCAGCCGAGGCTTAGAATCGGCAAACGCTTCGTCGCTGGAACCGTTGCGATCGCTGGGCTATCCGCTGGAAACCAATGGCACGGCGATTCGATTGCGCATTCCTGCAGACCAATTGTTTCAGCCTGGTAGCTCGCAATGGACTCAAAGTGCCGGACCGCTCCTGGACCGCGTCAGCAGCGCCCTTCGGACTGCTTCACCCAACGGACAATTATCCATCGACAGTTATACCGATAACTCTGGCCAAGCCTCCTTGGGGACGCTCACTGCAGTCGAGCTGACCGGTCAGCAGGCCGGAGCGATCCAAAAGTACTTGATCGCCAAGGGTGGTTGGAATGCTTCAGCAGTCACCCCCCAAGCTGGCGGATCCGATCTACCGATCATGGACAATCAAACCCCAGCGGGTCGAGCCGCCAACCGTCGCATCGAGTTCATCATCACTCAAGATCGCTAGAGAAAAACTTCTCTGAACAAACGAATCCTGGTTCTTAAGGAATGACTTGGAGCACAGACATGTACGATATCGTTTCGATCGGTGAAACGATGCTTAGGCTCTCGCCTCCGATCCCCATGCGACTCGAGCAAGCAGCATCGCTAGAAGTTCACTTTGGCGGGAGCGAATCCAACACCTTGGTTGGCCTCTCGCGTCTGGGAGCCAAAACGTGCTGGATTTCCAGGTTACCTGATCACCCTATGGGCCAGCAAGTCGCCAGGCTCATCGGTATGCATGGCGTCGATACGTCCCACATCGTATGGACCGCCGAAGATCGATTAGGGGTCTATTTCTATGAACCGGCAAGTTTCCCAAGACCGGGGGAAGTCATCTACGATCGGAAAGACTCCGCATTTACACATCTGGCACAAACCGAGCTTCCGATCAAGCCGCTGATGCATTGCCGATGGTTCCATGCGACAGGGATTTCGCTGGCCCTGAACCCCCAAATTCGCTCAGTGATGGAGTTCGCTAAAACAAAAGCCCGGTCAAACGGTGCTAAAGTATCTTTCGATTTCAATTATCGAGCCAAACTATGGGGGATCGATCAAGCCATCGAGGGATCTAGCCAGTGGGTCGAGTCCTCCGATTTGGTTTTCTTTGCCAAACGGGATGCGATCGCTTATCTGAAACTTGATAGCGACTCAAGCGATGAAGCAGTGATCGACCGACTGTGCGAATTGCGAAATGGAAAATGCTCCGTGGTGACACTCGGAGAGCGAGGCGCGATCGCTTCAGAAGCCGGTTCGAGAGTGTATGCATCGACACGCAAAGTCGAAGGTGCGGGGCGACTCGGAGGTGGCGATGCATTCTCGGCTGGATTCCTCTTTGGTCGACTCAGCGATTGGTCGCTTGCCGACTCCCTTGCTTGGGCCAACGCGATGGCCGGACTCAAGTACAGCATCCCAGGGGATATGCCCATCCTTCACAAAAAGGATGTCGAGAGATACCTGAGCCAAACAAGTCCAAGTGGCGTTCAGCGCTAACGCTTGTAGCAAACGACTGCATTCTGACTGCAGAAATGCTTGCCGACAAAACCATGACAACCGATCCATCAAAAAAACCGGAGGCGATGACCTCCGGTTTTTTATTTGGATTCGTTTCGAGAATCTTCGAGTTAGATCGAAGAGTCCAAAGCCGACTCAAGCTTGACTCGGGGCGGAACGCCTTGGAATCTCTCGATGATCTCGCCATCTTTGAACAGTAGCAAGGTTGGAATGGCGTTGATGCCGTACTTGGTGGCCAAGTCTGGGTTCTGATCCACGTCGACCTTTCCGACTTTGACCTTGCCCTCGTACTTCACAGCCAGTTCGTCGATCAGAGGAGCGATTTGCCGACAGGGACCGCACCAAGTGGCCCAGAAATCCACCAGCACAGGCTGGCTCGAGCTCAAAACATCGCCATCAAAACCGGCATCGGTATATTCCGCTGCATGTCCCATCTTGCAATCTCTCCTTGGAAATGAAATGGGGTTGTGAAATTACTTCTTACGGGGAATTCGCTCTTTGGCAGTCTCCCTCGAACGCACCACTGTACCGCACATGGCGTGCCAAGCCAAGGAGGAACCAATCCATAGCTCATTATTCACAAACCTCCGTGAGCCAACTCTGAGGCGTTCCCCAAGGAAAATCCGCAGATGGGTTGGTTTGACCAACGATACGCTCGGCTGTTTTGGGATGATGGAAAGTTAGTCGAAAAGCATGAAGCGCCATGGGCGACTCGCGGAAATCATCCCCTGCCATGGGCCCTGCACCCTTCCAAAGCGATCGACTGCCGTAAAGCTTGTCCCCAAGGATCGGAAAACCTCGGCTGGAGCATTGAAGCCGGATCTGGTGCATCCTGCCGGTCCCCAAACGGACCATCAAAAGAGACTCGACTTGGCCCAGTGGGTCGGTCCGAGTTGCAAGCACCCTATACTCCAAACTTGCTGGTTTTGCATGCTCTTGGTCAGGGCTACAGAGTTCGGCTTTGGGTTGATCGGGGATTTTTCGCAAGTAGTCTTCCCAAGTTCCCTGCTTGGCGGGCTGGCCGGACACCCAAACCAAGTACTCTTTGACGATCGTTCGAGCGGCGAACTGATCGCACAGGCGTCTGAGTGCTCGTTGATTGCGAGCCACCACGACAGTTCCGCTGGTCATTCGATCGAGTCGATGAGGCATCCCGATAAACGGCTTAGGGGAATTGGGGATCGACAATTGCTGAATCAACTGCGACTGCAAACTGGGAATCGTATCGAGGGCTTGCGTCAGGAGGTTCACTGGCTTGTTGACCACCAGAAACCAAGGATCTTCGATCAAAATTTCGATGGGAGTGGGATCTGACAAGATGGTATCGAGCGTGGGAAGTGATCCGAGTCATGCAACGACAATGCTGCTTGCAGCATCGAGGGTATCGGACGACAATGGATCCAGAGCAAGAAAACACAGGTAGCACGATTGCAAAAAAAAACGAGAAACACCGGCCACAAAACCAACATCTCCCTATGTTCGTTTCATAAGTGCTTCTCGTTGGGCTTATGTTCGGACATAACTGTGTCCGGGTCAATAGGGCTAATCGATCTGGCTTGAATGAACTCAGGAATTTTTTTGATACGAAAGTCACGATGACCGTCAGCCAACAAGAGTCGATTCACTTTGTCACCGGACGATTGGCAGAGCCGGCGCTGCGAGAGATCGTCGAGCGGCTCTCCAAGCAGCATCGGTTTGCATATTCGATCGATGTGCTTCCCATCACTGTTGCTGCACTGATGACACCGAAATGGCTTTTGCGTCACATCCAAGTACCCGCCGATACAACGCGAGTCTTGCTTCCTGGATATCTTGAGCCTCACATCGACCAGGTCCGAAGTGGACTTGCTGGTCAGAGTCCTGGCGTTGCGATCGATTGTGGGCCCAAGGATGTGCGGGATTTACCTACGATGTTTGGAAGCAAACGGTACCGATCGGACGACTACGGTCAGTATCAGATTGAGATTATCGCGGAAATCAACTACGCTCCAAGGCTCCAGCCATCGACGTTGATTGCGCAAGCCCAACGGTTGATTCAAGACGGTGCGAATCGCATCGACATCGGTTGCGAACCTGGGAGTCGATGGTTGGAAGTAGGCCAAGCGGTCCGTGCGATCCGGGAATTAGGGATTGCCGTATCGATTGATTCCTTTGATGCTTGGGAGGTCGAGCAAGCGACGAAAAATGGGGCGACGTTGGTTTTATCGGTCAATTCATCGAATTGCCAAGCGGCATTGGATTGGGGTGCCGAAGTCGTAGCGATACCTGACGACCCTTCGGACTTTGAGAGAACGCTGTTTGAAACGGCTGAGTTTCTACTCGAGCATCGGATCCCTTTTCGCTTGGATCCGATTTTAGAGCCCATTGGCTGTGGATTTGCCAAATCGTTGGGGCGTTACCTTAGAACCCGCGAGTTGTTTCCAGAAGCACCGATGATGATGGGCATTGGGAACATCACGGAGCTAACGGACTCGGATTCAGGGCCGATCAACACGTTGTTATTAGGGTTCTGTGCCGAGCTTCAGATCCACAGTGTGCTGACCACGCAAGTCATCTCATGGGCGCAATCGAGTGTCCGCGAATGCGACATGGCAAGGCGGTTAGTCGAGTACGCGGTGCGGCATCGGGTACCCCCGAAGCATCTTGAGGAGCGATTGGTGATGCTGCGAGACACCAGTTCGGTGCATCCGAGTCCATCGACGCTGGATTCGCTTGCAGAGCAGATCAAGGACAACAATTATCGGATAGCGATTGATGGTAAAACGATCCATTTGATGAGTGCCGGCGTCCATTTGCAGGGAACGGATCCATTTGAGATCATGCAAGAATTGATGATGCTTCCTGAGTCTCGCAATGTCGACCCATCTCACGCCTTCTATTTAGGGTTTGAGTTATCCAAGGCGTTGACGGCTTTGACGCTCAACAAGCGGTACGAGCAAGACGAGTCGTTGCGATGGGGCATGCACACTCGCCCCGAGAAGCACCATCGCTTAGCTCGGAAAAAAAACAAACCGCAAGGCGAATAAGGCCGTAAGGGGCCAACGCACGGATTCACGCCGATGAAGCGATGAGTCTGATATCATTCGCAAAACCTGTTACAATGTCAACGCTGTTGCTTGTTCCTATCGCCCCCGTCTCATCGACAACGACGCGTCATGCCAACCGAAAACCAAAACACCAACCCCTCCGTCGGCATGATGGCCATCGTTCGCGGGAAACGACGCGCTGTCATTAGCGAAGTTCGTCCTTTCCTAGGCGAGGATCAAGTCCTCCACGTCGTCCGCGTCGAATACAAAGATGACCAATTCCCCCTTTCCGAGGAACTCATCTGGGAACGCGAACCCTATCGCAAACTCCTCGAGCCGACCGCCCTGCCCAATGCGTCGGATCCTCCCATGCCCACCGATCAATTCGATGCCCTCATCAACGCTTCGCGCTGGAATGCCCTAACACCCTTCCTTGACCCCGACGCCGAGGGCCCCCTGGAACGCATGCCGATCTGCGCCCCATTCCATGGTGCTGTCCAAATCGAAGACTACCAGCTCGTGCCCCTGCTCAAAGCCCTGAAAATGCCCCGCATCAATCTGATGATCGCCGACGATGTCGGGCTTGGCAAAACCATCGAAGCCGGACTGATCCTACGCGAACTCTTTATCCGACGTCGTATCCAACGCGTCTTGATCCTAACTCCCGCCTCCCTCCGCTCCCAATGGCGGGAAGAACTCTGGTCGAAATTCTCCCTCCGCTTCGATATCATCGACCGAGCCTCAACCCAGTCGCTCAAACGCTCGATGGGCATCGATGCCAACCCCTGGCGATCCTCCCAACGTGCGATCGCTTCGTATTACTACCTGCGCCAGCCCGACGTCCTGGAACAATTCCGAAGCGCTAGCCAAACGGCCGAAGGCTCCCCGGTTCTCCCCTGGGATCTGCTCCTTGTCGACGAAGTCCACAACCTCATGCCCGCCCCCCTTGGGGATGATAGCGACCTTTGCAAAACCCTCCGCGCTATTGCCCCCTACTTTGAACACCGCCTGTTCCTCTCGGCCACCCCTCACAACGGCCATACACGCTGTTTTACCGGCCTACTGGAGATGCTAGATCCAGTCCGCTTCACCCGCACCAGCGAACTCAAAGACGCCGAACGCCAGCGGATCCAACAAGTCGTCGTGCGCCGCCTCAAACGCGAAATCAACCAACGCTCCAGCCCCCCCAAATTCTGCAACCGACTCCCACCCACAGCCCTCGCGCTCTCGTTCAGCAAATCCGAAAAACGTCTCATCGCTGCCCTGAACGCCCTACGTACAAAGTTGCGATCATTAATCAAAGGCGAACAAGGCAGGCGCAAAGTCGCTGGAACCTTTGCCCTCGAAGTCCTCAGCAAACGTCTCTTGAGCGGCCCGGCAACCTTCGCCAACTCATGGCAACGGATCAAGCTCGGACTCCAAGAATCCACCACCGCTTCGGACGCAGACCTCGCCGCCGCTCAAAAACACCTCGACGAAGACACCGGCGATGACACCGAATCGGAACGCCGACACTCGACGGCCTCGACGGTCATCGGAGCTTGGCTGAGCGAATTCGCACCCAAAATCACTCAAGAAATCGCCGAGATCGACGCGGCCATCGCCGGCATGGGAATGGACATCTCCTCACCCAACGATTCGCCTCGGATCCCACGCACCGATGCACGCTTTGATACCCTTGTCGGTCACCTCAAATCACTCATCGTCAACCCACCTAACCACTGGCAATCCAACGAACGCTTGGTGGTCTTCACCGAATACAAAACCACCCTCGACTACCTGCTAGTTCGCCTCCGAG
>JAGWZB010000576.1 GCA_018969045.1 Planctomycetota bacterium
CTTGGCCCTGCAGCAATTCGCAGATCTACCGAACATTGGTTTATCGATCATACTCACTCCCGACGAGGAAATCGGTTCCCCTTCTTCCCTAGGGATGTGGCAAGCGATCGCCAAAGACTTCCAATCTGCATTTTTATTCGAACCGACTATGGCCGATGGCAGTCTAGTTCAATCCCGCAAAGGAACCGGCACGTTCATTTTCGTCATCCGTGGAAAATCAGCGCACGCAGGGCGAAATTTTCACGAAGGTAGAAACGCGATCGCCCACGGCTGTGAACTCGCTTGCCATATCCACCAACTCAATGGCCAGCGTCCAAGCGTGACGGTCAATATCGGACGCATCCGAGGTGGTAACGCTGTCAATGTCGTTCCCGACACGATGGTCCTTCGAGTCAACGTACGGATTGGGGACGCTCAAGACCAAGCGTGGATCGAATCGAGGCTCACACAACTCGCAAAATCCTTCGATCGCCCGGACCAAGGCTTTCGCGTCGAGCTCTCTGGCGGCATCCACGCCCCAGCCAAGGTCTGTGATCAGGAGACGCAAACGCTCAAGGCCTTTGTTGAGCAAGCGGCCCTTGGAATCGATCAGTCCATTACCTGGAAAGATTCCGGAGGCGCTAGCGACGGGAACAAGCTGCAGGCTCTGGGTTTGCCGAACATCGACACCTTGGGACCCCGTGGCGACGCCCTTCATAGTCACCAGGAATGGATCGACCTGGATAGTCTTGTCGAGAAAGCCAAGCTGACTTGTGCAACGTTTTTGAAGGCAGCTTCGGGGTACTAAGAAGAACGAACTGCAAACCTAGAGGGCAGGGTGGGCACTTTCGTAAGCGGTGATCTTTGCTTCATGCTCGAGAGTCAAGCCGATGTCATCAAGGCCGTGAAGCAGGCAATGCCTACGAAATGGCTCGACTTCAAAACCAGCCGAGAAGCCGGTGTTGTCATAAATGCGGTTCTGTTCTAGATCCACCGTCAGCAAATACTTGTCAGAGGCTGCATGCCGACGAAACAATTCCTCGACCTGTTGCTCGGACAAAGCGATAGGCAACACACCATTTTTGAAGCAGTTGTTGTAAAAGATATCGGCAAACGAGGGTGCGATCACCGCTCGAATACCATAGTCTTCGATGGCCCAGACCGCATGCTCGCGAGACGAACCGCTCCCAAAGTTTCTTCGTGCGATGAGAATCGAAGCCTCCGCATTGCGGGACAAATTCAGCTCGAAGTTGGAGCTTGGCTCACCGTTTTCCAAAAACCGCCAATCAAAGAACAAATACTGCCCAAATCCTGATCGCTCAATCCTTTTAAGGAACTGCTTGGGAATGATCTGATCGGTATCGACGTTGGCTCGATCCATGGCCGCAGCCACGCCGGTGATTTTGGTAAAGGCTTTCATGAGTTTCTCTCTAAATGGTTCGCTTGAGTCTGGATCGCTTCGCGGTTGCTTGGAGCTAACCGTGGTAATGCCAATCGCGGATGTCGGTAAATTTCCCAGCGATCGCCGCAGCGGCAGCCATTGCCGGGGAAACCAAATGGGTGCGTCCACCTTTGCCTTGTCGACCCTCGAAATTGCGGTTCGAAGTCGACGCGCAGCGCTGGCCTGGATCCAATCGATCGGGGTTCATCGCTAAACACATGCTGCATCCAGCCTCGCGCCAATCGAAACCAGCTTCCTTGAAGACCCGATCAAGCCCTTCTTTTTCTGCCTGC
>JAGWZB010000146.1 GCA_018969045.1 Planctomycetota bacterium
CCGGCGAGAGGGTCGATAACCGACTCCCGGGTTCTTGTTCTGTTGGTCGCTAGGGCTGCCAACGGACCTTTGCTGCTTTTTCGAGCCTTTACGGCGTTTCGATTTGGCTGCGTCGTTGGGGGGATTGGAGGAGGATTTGGTCGTTGGGTTTGGGATGGTGTGTACGTACTCGCCTCGGAAGCGGGCGTTGGCATCGGTACGCCGCTTGTCGATCGCTTCCTTGGGCGGTTTTGATGGAATCAGACAATCGCATCCTTCGCCGATCAAATCGTTTCGACCTACTTGTCGGAGTGCATCGCGAACTTCGAAATAGTTTTCGGGTTTGAAGAACTGCATCAGGGCTCTTTGAGATTTGCGATCCTTCAAGGCCTTGGCGATGTAGACTTCTTTGAGTGTGAATGGGTCCAAACCGGTGTAGTACATGCTCGTTGCGACATCCAAGGGTGCGGGGATGAAGTCTTGTACTTGATCGGGCTTGTAACCGTTGCGTTTGAGGAAGACAGCCAGTTCGATCATCGATTCGATCGAGCTACCCGGATGGGATGCGATAAAGTAAGGGATGATGAACTGTTTTTTACCCGCTTGCGCGGTGGCTTCTTGGAACTGCTCGGTGAAGAATTCAAAGTCGTCGTTGGCAGGCTTTCGCATCTTGTAAAGGACATCGGGGTCCACGTGTTCGGGAGCCACTTTTAGATGTCCACCGACGTGGTGCTCTGTCAGTTCACGGATGTACTCTGGGGACTGACGAGCCAGATCCATCCGAATGCCACTTGCGACTAGTACTTTTTTAATCCCGGGGATCTGACGGGCTTGACGCATCAGCTCGATGACCGGTTGGTGGTCTACTCCTAGCAGCTTGCAAATTTTCGGATGCACGCAAGATTGACGTCTGCAGACGGCCTCGACTTCCGGACGTGTGCAACGCATGTGGTACATATTGGCTGTAGGTCCACCGATATCGCTAACGATTCCCTTGAAGTCTTTTTCTTGGGTCATTTGTCGAATTTCGTTGAGAACCGACTCTTTGGACCGAGATTGAATAATGCGGCCTTGGTGTGCAGTGATCGAGCAGAACGTGCACCCGCCAAAGCAACCTCGCATGATGGTGACCGAGTTCTTGATCATGTTGAACGCAGGGATCGGCTCGGTGTAGCTTGGGTGGGCTTTGCGTGTGTAGGGCAATCCGTAGATGCGGTCCATCGCTTCTTGGCTGATCGGCAATGCGGGCACATTGCACACGATGGCTTGATTGCCATGGCGTTGGAACAATCGGCGGGCATTCAGTGGGTTGGTTTCGTTGTGGATCATTCGAGTTGCGATCGAGAAAGCGGTTTTGTCGCTCGATACCGCTTCGTACGAAGGTAGCTCCAACGCGTCGGGGGGAATGGTTTCGGAGGCTCCGAGTGCATAAGCCACACCGCGCATGTCTCGAAGGTCTTTGACACTCTGTCCATCTTCGAGTCGACGGGCCATTTCGATGATGGAATTTTCTCCCATGCCAAAGGCGACCAAGTCGGCTTTGGAATCCAGAAGGATGCTTCGTCGAACTTTGTCGCTCCAGTAGTCGTAGTGGGCTAATCGCCTCAGGGAGGCCTCGACTCCGCCGGCGATGACAGGCACACCTTTGTAAGCTTCACGGGCTCGCTGGCAGTAGGCCAAAGTAGCGCGATCGGGCCGCAGTCCGATGCGTCCACCGGGCGAATAAGCATCATCGTTTCGGACTTTGCGGTTTGCCGTGTAATGGTTGATCATGCTATCCATGTTCCCTGCACTGATGGCAAAGAACAAACGAGGGCGTCCGAAGCGTTGCCAATCCTTGCAGGAATGCCAATCGGGTTGGCTGACGATCCCGACCCGATACCCGGCAGCCTCGAGGACTCGTCCTAGGATCGACATGGCGAAGCTGGGGTGGTCGATGTAGGCATCGCCGGTGACAAAGACCACATCGAGCTGGTCCCATCCTCGGGCTTGGGCTTCCTCCATTGACATCGGCAGAGGGGCTTTGGCAAGTGGTCCGGTGGGTTGTCGTTCACCGAGGTTGTCCAGGTACCTTGAAACGACATTCCCGTTGGCGTTTTGGCTGGGGATCGCCGAAGTACTGCAACTGCTTGACGATGCTGGATTGACGATGTTTAAAGGGTTTTTCATGAGGCTCAAAACGACTCTGCGGGGCCTGGGAACGATCCGTCTTGGATTTCTGTGCAGTATTCTTTGACCGCGTCGAGTGCTTGGGTCCGCAGATCTCGAAATTTGCGAACGAATTTTGGGACATAACCCGAATTCCACCCGAGCATGTCGTTGGTTACTAGAACTTGTCCATCGCAATGAGGGCCTGCTCCGATCCCGATGGTTGGAACCACAAGGTTTTGCGTGACTTCTTTGGCAAGTTCGGCTGGAACGCATTCCATCAGTACGCAAAAGGCTCCGGCATCCTGAGCCGTTTGGGCGTCTTTCATCAATCGCTGAGCGTCTTTCTGAACCCGATAGCCGCCCAAAGCATGGACGCTTTGGGGTCGAAGACCAATGTGGGCGATCGTGGGTATGCCTGCATCGACAAGGGCACGGATCGAGTCGGCTTGTTGATGCCCCCCCTCCATCTTTACCGCTTGGCACTGCGTGTGTTTCATGATCTTTGCAGCGGCTCTTACGGTGTGAGCTATGCTGATTTGGCCAACAGGAAAAGGCAGATCGACGACCACCAACGCGTGCTGGGCGGCCCGCGCGACCATCGAGCCGTGGTAAATCATTTGTTCGAGAGTTACTGGGATCGTCGTCTCATGGCCTTGGACAACCATCCCAAGAGAATCACCTACAAGCAAGCAATGCACTCCTGCTTGATCGAGCAACTGAGCTGTTGGGTAGTCATAAGCAGTGAGCATGGCGATTTTCTCGCCACGCTTCTTCATGGTCTGCAGAGTTCGAACGTTGATGCGCGGATTGGGTTGCGTCATGGGGGGCTATTCGCAAATCGTTGCGAAACGGTTTACCGCTTCGTCGGAGTATTTTTGCCAGAGGTTTGCCCGTTTGGCAGTACGCGCTCCTGCGCGGCTTTGGCCCGGGCCTGCTCAAGGGCACGAAGCGCTACCTCTCGACGCGATGATGGTAGGCTTTGCCAAGCGAGTCGATAGTAAGTCTCGACCGAAGCCCAATGACCTCGCTGCCTGGCAAGATTGGCCAAAGTCAAGTAGTACTTGGTGGCGTCCGAGTCGGTTTCGTGCAAAAGACTGCCGTAGCCACTGACGTGGGGTCTATCGGGAGAATCGCCACTGAGCGCCGCCAAGTAATCGTAGCCAGGGGAAGCAACTCGACCTCGACCCTTGGGAGGTAGTCGGGAATACGCGGCTGGATCAAATTGCTTGAGGCTCGGCTGACTGGTGGATTTGGATGCTTGCGATCGGATCATCTTATCGAGTTCATCCAGGTCGATCACCGTCGCCGATGCTGTTGCGGACGAAGCGGAGCTTGACTGACCCAACGCACCCGGTGCGGACGATCCGATGCTTGATGGATTCCCCCCGAGGGTTCCGGTACCTCGATCTGGAATCGCACCGGACGAAGAAATACTGAATGTCCCCATGCTTGGAATCTGAACGATCTGTCCGTATGCCGTCGGAATCGCCCCGAAGAAACCCAAAACAGAGCAGAGCAAAGCACATGGGGAAAACCAAGATCGGTGACCTGATAGATTGGTCGATCGGACTGTGTGGACAGAGTCCAAGGTAATTGGGTTCGAATGCATAGGAATCCTTTGAGTTCTGGTCAGAATCCGTGGCTTGATCGATTCTGACCCCATTGTAACGACACTCGGGTTTTTTCAGCCCAAAGGATTCCGCGATTTTAAGGTTTTGTGCAGTTGGTAGGGGTTTTTCCGGCACTGGCACCGGTTGGCTCGAACGGATATTCTAAGTCCTACGTATGTCCTTGGTTCCTCCGTTGATCCTTTCCCTATGGGAGTCTCAGAGACGATGGCGATTGCAGAAGCAGAAAAAACAATCCACGCACCGAAAATCAAACACACCGAGTGCTTCATCGATGGCAAGTGGCGTCCGAGCGTTTCGGGAAAAACATTCGCCACGATCAACCCTGCGACTGAGCAAGAGATATGCCAAGTCGCCGAGGGGGATAAGGCAGACATCGATTTGGCAGTCCAGGCAGCTCGCAGAGCTTTCGATGAAGGACCATGGTCCAAGATGGATGCCCGCGATCGCGGGAAACTCATGTACCGCTTGGCCGATTTGATCGAACAAGAGATCGATGAGCTCGCGGCGCTGGAAAGTCTCGACAACGGGAAACCTTACAACGAAGCTCGCTACGGAGATCTTGTACTGGTCCTGGACTGCCTGAGGTATTACGCAGGATATGCCGACAAAATCCATGGGTCGACGATCCCGATTCGAGGCAACTACTTGACCTATACCCGTCGCGAAGCGGTCGGTGTGGCCGGCCAAATCATCCCCTGGAATTTCCCGATGCTCATGGTGGCTTGGAAGTGGGGTCCTGCCTTGGCCGCTGGTTGTACGATTGTGATGAAACCTGCCGAGCAAACGCCGCTGAGTTGCTTGCGCTTGGCGCAGCTAGCCCAGGAAGCGGGCATACCCGATGGAGTGATCAACGTCGTACCAGGTTACGGGCCGACCGCAGGTGCTTCCCTGGTTCGACACCCTGGAGTCGACAAGATCGCCTTTACAGGCGAGCACAGAACTGCCCAGATCATCATGCGAGATGCATCTGAGACACTCAAAAGATTGACCTTCGAGCTCGGAGGAAAAAGTCCCAACGTTGTTTTGGCCGACGCCGATTTAGACCGCGCTGCACAAGGTGCATACATCGGTCTTTTCCTCAACCAAGGCCAATGTTGCTGCGCCGGAAGCCGCGTGTTTGTTGACAAACGCGTTCATGCGGAGTTTGTCGAGAAAGTCCAAAAACTCGCCAAAGCTCGGCGGGTTGGCAATCCTTTATCGACCAAGACCGAGCAAGGTCCACAGGTCGATCAAGCTCAGTTCGACAAGATCATGAGCTACATCGAAAAAGGAAACGCCGAGGGAGCCAAATGCGTCGCCGGGGGCGGACGTGTTGGAGACAAAGGCTACTTTGTTCAGCCCACCGTTTTTGATGGGGTAACCGATTCGATGTCCATCGCCAAGGAAGAGATCTTTGGACCCGTGATGTCGATCTTGACCTTCGACGACTGGGAGGATTTGATCAAGCGTTCCAACAATACTTTCTATGGTTTGGCCGCTGCGATCTGGACCAAGAACGTCGGGCGAGCTCATGAGTTCGCCAAACGGGTCCGCGCCGGTACCGTATGGGTCAATTGCTACGACGTGTTCGATGCAGCCGCACCCTTCGGCGGATTCAAAATGAGCGGTCAAGGCCGTGAATTGGGCGAAGAAGGCCTGAAAGCCTACACCGAGTCCAAGACGGTCACCGTCAGTCTCGAACCGTAACTGCAAAGTGTAGAGGTTCTCATAAACAAAGAAATGATGAAACACTCTACACCGACCAACAGGGTCCCGCACCCACTTGTTGGACATAAACACCAAGCAAGCCAGGTCACTTCGAAGGTAATCTGGCTTGCTTGGTGTTTTCACGCTGTCTGCGTCCTTTTGTTTCTGCAACGTTTTGCAGGAGCAAATCGCTGTTTTTCCCAGCAAGTCGTACTTCCTGAAAGGGTCGCTCAATGGGACGGCCCGACGTACAAGGCTGCATTGGATCGGGTTCATCGCTCGCTGACTTCACAACCCCTAGAAGCCAGCAAAGCAAATGAACTTGCCAACCTGCCAGCCTCGAAGCGACAAGCTGGTTTTGACTTGTTGCTTGATGAAGTTTTCCAGTCGCAGGCGTTTGCTGGGGCACAGGCGGAAGCCTGGATGCGCGATCACTTTGAACTCGATGTCCAAGACCCCAAGAGTCGTCGGCGCATCGAAGTCTCCGGTTGGGACACAGAGGCTTTTCGCAAATGGCTCACCCAAGCCTTTCACGTCAATGAACGCTTTGATCTGTTTGTTCAAAACCAGTTGACCCCAGATCGCGAGTCCTCCTCTAAAATTCCGACTCATGCTTGGTACCTGGCCGGGCAATGGTCTGACTACCAGATCGTTGCCAATCCCACACCGATCGAGTCGAATCTGATTCGTCAATTTAAAACCGCTTTGGAGTCGATCGAAAAAGCAGAAAACATCGATTGGAAACGACTGCAGTCAGACATCCAGAAAGATAACAGCCAAGTCCGACGATGGTGGCTCCAGCAAAACCGTTGGCCGCAAGTCCCAGCAGAGGAGTTGGTCGTCAGTTGGCCTGCCAGCGGTCTTGAAAAACCACCGGCGATTCGAGCTTTTCGAGAATGGACGTTGGTGCTCACTGGGCGTTTTTCTAAATCGGTCTTGGAGAATCAAGAGCCTGTTGTGCTTTTTGTTCAATCGCACGACGGAGCGATCGCCCAGCCTGTGCAAAGATCCTTGATCATCGAGCTGCGACAAGGTCGACCGGTGGTGCGTATGATCCATGACGATCGAATCTCGATCCTAGAGTCCCTGTGCCAAGAGTCGCTGGCTGCAGATACTCCGACGCAAATCGCTTTTGTCAACGATGGACTCGGTCGTCTTGACTCGATCCGTGTTCTGATCGATGGCCAACCCCAAGTGCTTAGCAATCGCCAAGTGCAAACCCAATGCTACAAAGAGATACTCAGTCCGGATGCAAATCGATGGCATTTGGGGGACACCACTGGAGATAAGTTGGGGATTGAGCAATTCGACTTTTATCGACTGGCGTTAAGTAGTCCTGAATGCAGAGGGCTTGCAGATCTTCCCTGGTCCGATTCATGGGACGAATTGGAGGATGCGATGAAACTCCAGTGGGCCGAGCATTATGCCCAACGGGTCGATGTTCAGTGGCGTTACCAACGCGAAAGCCGCGGGCATTACGTGGCTAACTTGGCTGCGATTTTGGAAAGCGAATCGATGCTCCCTGTACTTGGCCGATCCGATCAGGCGATTTTTCTGGTCTATCCAAATCGATTTCCAAACAGCCTGCTCGGAGATACAAACCTTGGTTCCAGGCAAGATGGACAGGTGGTCAAGACACACCCCGACGCTTGGTCGCTCACACCAGGTTTGGGGTTGCAGGCTCTCTCTGCGATAGAGCATCTAGCGCGGGCCGAAGTTATTCGAAGTTGGAAATCGATGACACGGTGGTCTGAAAAAGAAAATCGATCGGAGTGGCAGTCCGATCGATTGGCGAGTGAATTTGCAAAGGATTGGGATCGCAGGAAGATGCTCTGTAAGTTACTTGCAGAGATTCTCTCTGAGGTTCCATGAGGGATCTGTTCCCTTTTCGGTTTGCCTAAGGCTTCTTGGGGGAATTCTCCTGCGATTTGCTCGGAGCGACAGGCTCCTTGGGTTCATCGGGTTTTTTGGCCGTGATGATCGTTGGTAGTTCCTTGCCTTCAGGAACGAACTTGATAGAGATGCTGTTGACGCAGTGACGGGTATCTTTCTTGGTCATTTTCTCGCCATTGAAGACGTGTCCAAGATGTCCTCCGCAGTTCTTGCACATGATTTCGATTCGAAATCCATCTGCATCGGTTTTGCGTAGGATTGAGTCTTTGATTTCGTCGTCGAATGCCGGCCATCCGCAACCGCTGTGAAACTTGTCATCGGATTTATACAACGGGTTGTTGCATCGTTTGCAGATGTAGGTCCCTTTGACGAAGTGGTCGGTGTATTTTCCGGTGAAGGCGTATTCGGTACCTTTGTTGAGAATGACCCAACGTTCTTCGGCGGTGAGTTTATTGTACTCAGGTTCGCTCATTTTCTTCCCTTTTCCACTGGAGGCATTCGAGTTGGCTTGACCGCCACGACCGACGATCACCTTGGCGGTTTCCTTGCCCTCTTCGGCTTTGGAATCTTGCGACTTGCCCTCATCGGACTTGCCCCCATCGGACTTGGTCGTCTTGGGCGGATCGATGAACATGGCTGATGTATTGGACTTAAACGCAATCGCCAGGATGAAGCTTAGAGCCAGCAGTGGGAGCAACCAAGGAAGCTTCCCTAAGCAGCAACACGATGATCTGGATTGCATGATAACCTCGTGGAAAGGGGTGCGCTAAAGACGTGGGATTCGACCGACTGATAGTAGTATACACCAAAAAGCTTGGGGGTATCTAGGCTTTGACGATTCCCTTATCGACTAGCAATTTCAGCACTGCATCGACACATTCGGGGATCGAGAGTTTGCCCGAATCGATCACAAGATCTGCCTCTTGGGGGGCTTCGTACACGGCGCTTACGCCCGGGAAATTTGGCAATGCCCCGGCTTCTGCTTTGGCATAGTGCCCTTTTTCGTCTCTGGATTTGCGGACGGATTCATCGGCGGTCAAGTGGACTACCAGGAATCGTTGTTTTCCGATCAGTTCGGCGACCCTGGCGCGGATCGATTCGCTTGGGGCGACAAAGGCTGCCAAGCAGATCAGACCTGCATCGTTCATCATTTTTGCGATGTGTGCTGAGCGTCTTAAGTTTTCGCTTCGGTCTTCGACCGAGTATCCTAAGTCTTGATTGACGCCGCTGCGCATTTTTTCTCCGTCGAGGACCATGACGGCTCGTCCTTTGTCGAACAAGGCGCGTTCGAGGGCCCGAGCGATCGTCGATTTGCCGGTTCCGGTCAATCCCGTAAGCAGGACTGTTGCGGGCTCTTGGCCGAACCTTGCGGATCGTTCCGCAGAACTCACATCGGTCATCGATTCGAGTTTCTGAGATCCCTCTTCGCTTGCTTCCCAGGCGGCTTTAGTCCGAGCCGCGTCTCGGTCGGTAATCATGCCAGCACCGACGGTCGCGTTGGTCAGTCGATCGATGATAATGAAAGCACCGGTCGAGCGATTCCGCTTGTAGGCATCGAAGTAGATCGATTGGCTTAAGGTGATCGAGCAGCGCCCGATCTCATTGAGTTGCAGGTCGGGGGCCGGAGACCTGTGCAGGGTGTTGACATCGACTCGGTATCGCAGGGAGTCGATCTGGCCGGGGATGGTTTGAGAAGTATGTTTGAATAGATACGTTTTGCCTGGCAAGAGCGGATCGGCATTGAGCCAGACGATGGTCGCATCGAATTGGTTGGTAGACTTCGGGATATTCCCTGGTCGTACGATCATATCTCCCCGAGAGCAATCGACTTGGTCCTCCAGGACCACCGTGATTGACTGCGGGCAGAAGGCTTCGTCCAAGTCTCCATCTTGGGTGACGATTCGCTTGACTTTGCTGGTCCTTTTCGAAGGCAGCACCATGATGGGGTCGCCTTTGCGGAGGATGCCTGAGGCGACGGTTCCGCAGAAGCCTCGGAAGTCTAAATTCGGTCGGTTGACATACTGAATGGGTAGACGGAAGTCCTCGAGATTTCTGTCTGATCCGATGTAGACCGATTCCAAGAAGCTCATCAAGGTGCTACCTCGATACCAAGGCATATTGGGGCTAGGATCTACCACGTTTTCCCCATGCAAGGCGGCCAGCGGTATGAAGTGCAAATCGGGCAAATCGAGCCTGGATACAAATTGCTTGTAGTCTTCGCATATTTCATCGAAGCGAGCTTGGCTGTAATTGACCAAGTCCATCTTGTTGACGGTCACGACGACGTGGCGGATGCCCAGTAGCGAGACGATGAAACTATGCCGTTTGGTTTGAGTCAAAACACCGTGGCGTGCGTCGATGAGAATAATCGCTAGATCGGCTGTCGATGCACCGGTGGCCATGTTGCGAGTGTATTGCTCATGGCCTGGAGTATCGGCGATGATGAATTTACGTTTGGCGGTCGAGAAATATCGGTAAGCCACATCGATCGTGATGCCTTGTTCTCGCTCGGCCCGCAGGCCGTCGGTAACCAGCGCCGGGTCGAACTTGCCACCGGTGGTTCCATGAACCTTGCTTTCGGTTTCAAGCTGCGCAAGCTGATCTTCGTAGATCATCTTGCTATCGTACAACAGGCGTCCAATCAGGGTGCTTTTCCCATCGTCGACGCTACCGCATGTAATGAACCGAAGCAGCTCTTTGCGTTCGTGTTGTTCCAGGTATGCCAAGATGTCCTTGGCGATTAAATCACTTTGGTGCGACATCTTAGAAGTACCCTTGCATCTTTTTCAATTCCATACCTGCTCCGCCTCCATCTTTGTCGATCACACGCCCTTGGCGTTCGGAGGTTTTTGTCAGCAACATCTCTTGGATGATCTCCGGAAGGGTTGTTGCATTGGATTCGACGGCTCCAGTCAATGGCCAACAGCCAAGTGTTCGGAACCTAACCATTTTGTGCTCGATGACTTCGCCTTCGCGGAGTTCGAACCGATCGTCGTTTGGACTGATCAGCACTCCGTTTCGCATCACTACAGGGCGAACTTTGGCTAGGTACAGATCTGGAAGGGGGATGTTTTCCAGATAGATGTACTGCCAAACATCCAACTCGGTCCAGTTCGAAAGCGGGAACACCCGAATGCTCTCTTGTGAATTGACTCGGCAGTTGTAGAGATTCCACAGCTCGGGGCGTTGGTTCTTGGGATCCCAGCGATGGAACTTGTCTCGGAAGGAAAAGACGCGTTCTTTGGCGCGAGATTTCTCTTCGTCGCGTCGAGCTCCTCCAAAAGCTGCATCGAACCCGTAGCCAGAGAGCGCCGACTTCAAGGAATCGGTCTTCATGACTTCGGTATGCTTGTCGCTGTTATCAAACGGATCGATCTGGAGCTTAAGACCCTCGTGGTTGATATTCACAAGAAGCTCGATCCCTAATTCATTTTTGACGTAGGA
>JAGWZB010000147.1 GCA_018969045.1 Planctomycetota bacterium
AAATTCAGCCTCGAAGTATGGATCTTTGTTTTCCGTAGTTACCTGGAGTTCTATCTTGAGTTCTGAAACAACAGTTGTAAGTTCTTGGTCGCGAGCTTTATGCGTTCCCATTCTTGGAGGGGCCGTTTTCCTGGCTCTTGCCTCCACGGTCGCGTTCTTCCAAGCGTTCGATGCCATGACAACACGTCTTTTTGTCATGGCTATTGCTACAGCTATTGCTGCCGTATTGCTAGGTGCCCTTGGAATTTCTATCGCCCGAGGTCGCGGGATACCCAACTGGTTCATGAGAACGTTTTTGCTTTCACTCCTTGGCCTGTTGTTCGTGCCAGGATCGCTTGAAATGCTGAATCAGTGGCGGCAGGGGAAACCCATCGATGGTGGCACATTATTCTTTTGGTTAATGATTTTATTATGCTTCACTGACTCATGGAAAACGCTATGGTTCCACCGATCAAGAGAGATTTAAATCCGTTGGTTCTTGAGCAGCGGCCTGGATACTAGAAGTCGAAAAGTAACCAAGGATTCCGCCAGCGACAGCGCTGGTCAAATGTCCGTCCCAGGAAACATGCTCGCCGACCGTTGGCAAGACGCCCGACAAGAGGGTCCCTCCATAAAGAAAACCCACCAGCAAGGCGGCGATAGCCGGCCCGAATCGACCTTGGCGAAACCCCGCTGCCATCAAGTAGGCGATCAATCCGTAAATCAGACCGCTAGCACCAACATGCACCGCCGGCCTTCCAAAAACCCACAACAGCAATCCACCTAACAGGACGATCTGCAAGGCAATCCACCAGCTGTGTCGCTGGGTGGCGACCAACAGCGTCAAGAGGATCATCAAAGGCAAGAAGTTACTGAGCAGATGGCTCAAATTCGCATGCAGAAATGGGGAAAGAAATATTCCCCAAATCCCACCTAGCTCACGTGGTATGATTCCCCAGCGATTGAAGTCGATGGGAAGGACCCTGTCTGCGAGAAACACTCCCCATAGAACCACCGCAAGGACGCCAAGTCTCGCAGCAGATAACTTCAGTTTGGCAATTCCCGTCGTTTCCATGTCTTTGGTAACTATACGTTGGGTTCTTGAAAACCGGTGAGCCTCAAGGCTTTGGAACCTTGGTAAACGCCGGGAGTTCCGCGAAAGAGAACCTGCGAATTCCAAGACACCTCGGCGGCTTGGTTTGCGAGCTGCTCGGTTGAAATAATGTCGCCGACTTCCAGTTGATCCAACTCCTCTTTCGAGATCATGGATCGGGCCAGCGTGACGCTCAAGGTCGCAGGCTCTTGGTCCTGGACCAGCAAACGTCCAAAATTCGCAGCGATATACGATTCTGGAATCAGCCATTGGCCATGAAATTTCGTATCGCTGGAAGCATGCACTTGAAAAGTAACACCTACGGATTCACTTGCCATGCCGCGATCGCTTGGACGCACGTTCACTCGCGGCACTTGGATGGGCAAATGAGGGTGCCAAAGATCTAAACAGGGGTGAATCAATTCCTCCAGACCATAAGTCACCACGCGCGACTCGATGGCCGTCAATTGGTGCGGTTCCGGTCTAGGTTCCCCTTGCATCGGTCCACTCTGGGGTGCTCCTAAGAGTCTATCGATCATCAGGTCAACCAATGGTGCATCGAGTCTTAAGAGCCAAGGATCTTTGGCATCGGGAATGGCCACTACGAACTCGATCTTTTGGGCATCCAAAGTTATGTTTCGGAAGTCATGATTGAGCAGATCGATTTCGAGCAACTCGACGTGAATCGGTGATCGAAAAACTTCGGTGAGTCTCTTCGATGCGATGCTGCCCCAGGGCCTGTAGATTGCATCAAGGGGGCCTTTTAGACGCGAGAACCAACGCTTAAGGTTCTTTGAAGACATCGGCTACATCCTTGTTGGCAATGGGACTATGAACATGGCAGTTGATCGGGGACTTTAGCTACGTGCGGAGGTGTCCATCGCCAGTGACGATGTACTTGTAGGTGGTCAGTTCATTCAGACCGCAAGGGCCCCTTGCATGCAGTTTGTCCGTACTGATACCGATTTCAGCTCCAAAGCCGAATTGTCCGCCGTCGTTGAAACGAGTCGAGGCATTGACCATAACCACTGCCGAGTCGACTTTCGTCGTAAAGCGTCGTGCGGTTTGTATGTCCTTGGTGATGATCGCGTCGGTATGTTTCGAGCCGTACTGATTGATGTGCCCGATGGCCTCCTCGACATCGGCAACGATTCTCACACTCATGATGGGGCCAAGGTACTCACGGCCCCAATCCTCTTGGGTTGCCCTTTGGATTTGCGGTAAGATTCGAAGGGCTTGAGCATCGCCTCGAAGTTCGATTCCAAAAGGTTCCAGATCCTGCGCGATCCTGGGTAAGAATACCTCTGCGATCTGCGCATCGATCAGCAACGATTCGGCTGCATTGCAAACCCCCATCCGCTGGGCTTTGGAATTGACGACCACACGAGAAGCTTGGTCCAAATCCGCGTTGCGATCGACATAGACATGGCAGTTTCCATCGAAGTGCTTGAGCACAGGCATGGTCGCTTCGTCCGTCACACGACGGACCAAGGACTCCCCGCCGCGCGGGATGACCAAGTCGATTTGCTTGGAAAGTTTCAGCAGTTCTCCGACGGCTTGGCGATCGAGCGTTTGAACCATCTGCAACGCGTCGGTCGGAACCCCTTGACGATCTGCCGTTTCTGTCAGAACATCGACGATCGCTTTTGAGGAATAGTAAGCCTCTTTTCCTCCGCGCAGGATCATTGAATTGCCACTTTTGATCGCGATCCCCGCCGCGTCGGCCGTAACGTTAGGCCTGGATTCATAAATGAAGAAGATCACGCCAATGGGTACGCGAACTTTCTGAATCTGCAAACCATTTGGGCGAATCCAGCCGCCTAAGCACTCGCCGACCGGGTCCGGTAAAGCCGCGATATCCCTGAGCCCCTGAGCGATCGATTCAAGGCGTTTTGTATCGAGCTTGAGCCGATCGATGGCCGACTCCGAAAGGCCGTACGCAGGAGCTTGCTGAAGGTCCTGGTCATTGGCTCGAAGGATAGACTCACGCGCCAAAAGAATCCCATCGGCAGCGCTCAGGAGCCAACGATTCTTGACCTGGGTCGATAGGACCTGCATCTCCAAGGCGGCGGCCTTGGCCCGGTCGGCCATCTCCAGGCATTGCTGACTAAGTTCTAAGGCCATCGGTGGTTTGGGATCTCTGGAAATCGAGAATTCGCGGTCCATGAAAAGGGTTCGTCCCGAAGTATCGAAAAAGGAGCTTAGGGGGTCAATGGGAGTTGGGGACCGATCCAGCGATGATTCCTAAACGCAACGTCTGCGTGTTGCAAAAAGTCAACCTATGTAGGATTTTTCAACCAATCCGCACAGATTACCACCGATGAAAGTGAATTTCGCAACCCCTGGGCTGCGGTTTTTCAGGGGTTTTTCTCATGCAAATCGTTGATTTCACAACAGTGGCGGGCGAACAATGTTTCCGATGGCACGCCGGTCGCTCTGCTGGATTTCGTGTTCCGCTCCGGCCCGTTAGTCCCCCCTAACGGCGTTCTCGGTATGCCCATCATGATGACCTCCTTTGAAGACGCCCAAGTAGCCTTTCTTATGCCAAAACGAGCCAGTCGACCGACCAATACCGATCAAACCCCCGCCACCGAGGAGGCTTATTTCGAGGAAGACCGCGATTTGATCGATGCGATTCCAGGTGGTCTGCAATTTGAAATGGAAGAGACCGACAGTATCGCAACGGAGTCGGGCCCAGCCGAAGAGGATCTTCAAGAGGATGACATCGAGGATTACTTCGCTGAGGAGGATGGGGTTGTCGACGCGATTGAAGATCCGGTTCGCATGTACTTGATGCAGATGGGAGAGATTCCGCTTCTGACAAGGCAGCAAGAGGTAGCCGCGGCGCGTCACATCGAACGCACACGTTTCTTCTATCGCAATTGGATGCTTGCGACTGATTTTATGCTGCAAGGTGCGACCAAGTTGCTTGAACAGGTGCGCGACGGTCGGCTTCGACTCGATCGCACCATCGAGGTAAGTGTCACGAACGCTTCAGAGAAGATTGCGATCATGCGTCGCATCGGTCCGAATATTAAAACGCTTAAACATCTGCTGCATCGCAATTATGCGGATTTCCATACTGCGATTTGCCGACGCACCCCTATTGCCCAGCGACGCGCTGCGTGGAAGCGATTGGTCGTGCGACGAAACAAAGCGGTACGGCTGATTGAAGAAATGAATCTGCGGGCCAATCGGCTCGAACCCATGTTTCAAAAACTTCGCATGATCCAACATCAGATGGAGACGCTCAAGTCGCGTTTGGCTGAAGCCAAGCGAACGGGATTGGCCGAAGGGACTTCGGTCGAGAAGATGCTCAAAGAGCTGCGCTACCTCATGAGGATCACTTACGAGACCCCCGCGACGCTGCGTCGACGAGTACAACGGGTCAGCGACTATCGATCGGCTTATGATGCTGCCAAGCGAGATCTCTCAGCAGGGAACTTAAGGCTGGTCGTATCGATCGCCAAGAAGTATCGCAATCGCGGACTGAATTTCTTGGATTTGATTCAAGAGGGAAATACGGGCTTGATGCGAGCGGTCGACAAATTTGAATATGCTCGCGGTTTCAAGTTCTCGACCTATGCAACTTGGTGGATTCGCCAAGCGATCACTCGAGCGATCGCCGACCAAAGCCGGACGATTCGCGTTCCTGTTCATATGATTGACACGATGAGCAAAGTCCGACAGATCACTCGCGATTTGTATCAGGAGTTGGGGCGAGCTCCATCGGTCGAGGAAACGGCCAAGCGAGCAGGCTTGTCGATGGAGGATGCTCAAGTCGTGATCAAAATGGCTAGGCAGCCGCTCTCGCTGGACCAACCCGTCGGAGATCAAGAGGACAGTTTCTTTGGTGAGTTTGTCGAGGACTATCGGGACAACGACCCACTCTACGAAACCAATCAGACGACACTCAAACAGCAGATCCAAGATGCGATGCAGACCCTCAATTACAGGGAACGCGAGATCCTGAAGCTTCGCTATGGCCTAGAAGACGGCTACGCCTACACGCTCGAAGAGGTTGGAAAGATCTTTCAGGTCACTCGCGAGCGAGTTCGACAGATCGAGAGCAAAGCGGTGAAGAAACTTCAGCACCCCCATCGCAGCAAATCCTTGGTAAGTTTCGTCGACGGAGCAGAATTGCCCGAAGTTTTCGATCCTTTGCTGGACAACTGACCGCAGTAGCAGAAGACGTTAACCGCAGAGCCGCAGAGGCACAGAGAGAATCGAGCGTTTGCTTATGTGACTCTGAGACTCTGTGCCTTGGTGGTTACATCGGCTGATTCTGGGAATCTACCGCGCGATTGAAAATGGCTGAGTCCAAGCTTGCTGTTTTTGTTCTTTCCAAACAGGATCTTCTGGCGCAATGCTTGCAGTGATTACCGCACGGACAATCGTCTCGCCTTCTTTCAACGTGTAGGAACTGCTAAGTTCTTGGGTGGCAAGCCCGACTCGACCGATGTCCTCGAGTTGGCCGTCCAAGGGAGTCACCAGGTACTCGGTCCAATAAGTGACTCCATCTTGGGGCTGGATATCCACAGACAAGGTTTTGGTCTGGGAGTCCCATCGGACATCCTTGAGGTTGGTTCCGCTGGAAGCGTAAAAATCACCGGCCTTCATCGCTCGAATCAAATGCTCAGGTGTCAAGTATTTCGAGCGGACCATGACCCAGCCTCTACCGGGTCGGCTCCCTTCTTTCCCAAAGTACTCGTGGCTGTCGTCGGTCCCTACTCCAAAAAGGACCGAACCACCCAGTTTGTTGACTCGCAGGTGGTTGGCAAGGTCCCACATTCTTTCAACTCCAGGGCTTTTGGCGTTCCCTAGATGATTCACCCCGGGGTGGCCGTTGTAGACTTCGAAGAACTTCTCGGACATCACTGCGGCGAGGTCCTCGAAAGTAATCCCATACTTGAAATTGGGGTGGTTTAAGTGAGGTAAGATTTCGCGACCTTTCGCCTTTTCAACTTCCAAAACAGCTCTCAAGTTGTTTTCCATCGCCTCGCGAACCGTTTTGCCCCCAAGGGGCTTGATCACTTCATCGAGGTTCGTGGCGTTCATGTGAACCGGATGCCCTTCGGCACTGTCGGTGATTTCTTCGGCGGGAATCAAAATAAAATGATTGTTTCGCTCCAATAGATATCGATATTCGTCCAGGGGCTTAAGGCGAACTTGGTAATTTTCCATGCCGGGTTCACCCCGTGTCTCAACCCAAGACTTGCCAAACCGTTCCAAGTACTTTTCCATCCCCTGGCCATGGCTTCGTTGCTGAACCTTTTCCACCTGGATCCACTTGGTCCCTTCCTGAAGCACGTTATGGTCGGAGATCGCAAGGAAGTGGTACCCGCGTTGTCGGTACCAGTCGGAGATCATTTCAGGAAAATCGTTGCCGTCACTCCAAAGCGAATGCGTGTGCAAATTCCCCTTCCACCAACGAGGTTGTGGGTCTGGATCGATCTGCTGGTCCTGGGGTGCAAACCCAAAAAGGACCTGACTTGCCAATGCCACGACAAGGCTGAATTGAAATAGGCTCAATTGAATTCCCATACTGCAAGACATGCTTTGAGTTCGAGGAAAGTTATGTGATGAAGCAAACTGTCTTGGTTTTATCAGGTTCAGTCGTGGAATCAATCGCACGAAAAATGATCTTTTCGTGAAAGGGACCTTTGAAGTCAGTTGCTCGGACGTTTTGCTGTTGTTGTTGGAACCAGCCACTGATTGTAGAATATCGGGCGTGTCGGTAGCTTGATTTGGGACATCTGGCAACCGAGAAACTCGCTTGTTAAGGCTTCTACCCCCTACTTGGTTGCCAGGTCTTTGGCACGAACTATGCGCACAACACGGGCTGCCCTTCGAATCGTCTTGATGAGCACCTTGCTTGGGACGGCCCTGGTGAGTCTGGCCCAAGACCCCCCAGCTCAAAAGCAGATCAACGCGTGGGTTCAGGAACTCAGCGATGACCGCTTCGCCGTTCGAGAAGCCGCCCAGCAACAACTGGTCAAGCACCTTGGTGATAGCCTACCTGCTCTGATCCAAATCGCTGAAACTCCCAATACCGACCAGTTCGCCTCCGAATCATCCGATGCAGTGCTCCAGTTCTTGGGAATCATCGCCCAAGATGCCCTTAGCGATCAAGGAAAACTCGCTTACGGTTGCCTAACTCGAATCTCTCAGGAGAGAACCACTCAAAGAGCCATCATGGCTCAAAAGATCATCCAAAGCATTGCCGTTGAGATGCGTCAGCAGGCGCTCGATCGACTCGAACGGGTCGGTGTTGTTTGTGCTGATCGGCATCTGTCGGTTTTGACCCAGCTCAGAGATGTTAAAAATGCTCTCGTGATCGATGAGCAGTTCACTGGCACCGAAGACGACTTAGCGCTGCTTCCTTGGTTGTTTGATGTTCAGTTCGTCAAGCTCGAAGGTTCAGCGGTCAGCCGTACGATGCTTGAGAAGATCGTCTCGCTCCCACAGCTGCGTAGCCTTCAAGTGATCGAGACGAATCTGCGAAGCGAAGACTTACGCCCATTGCTCTTGGCACCCGACATGGATCTGATCGAGATCCTTTACTCACCTGTCGATGATCAATGCATAAAGATCCTCGAGGATGTTCCAATCTTTGGAGACTTACAACTTTTTGGTACCGACGTCAGCGCACAGGGAGCTCAAGAACTGATTGCCAAGATCGAAACCGCTAACGTGTTTGTCGGTCGAGGTGGTTTCTTGGGAATTACTTGCGAGCCCAGCTCGCTGGTGATCCAGGAATCGATTCCCAATGGACCGGCAAGCAAAGCGGGTATTCGCATGAACGACAAACTCAGGAAGATCAATGGTGTACCCATCTACAACTTTGACGACCTACGAAAGCAATTGGCTAAATCTGCAGCCGGTGAATCGGTTGTCGTCGAATACGACCGTCCGATTATGGCCTTGCGCCCTTTGGAACAAAACCCTGAAAATAAGAATCGTAATCCGGGTAGATTTCAGCAACTTCAACTCGATGGATACGAGACTCTCCAAGTCGACGTGATTCTGGGAAAACGTCCTTCGGATATGAACCGTTAGTCCCTCGCAATGTCCCGATCTCAGAAACCCAACACCCCCAAGGGGTCCTCTACGGATCCAACGCAACTCAAAGCGATTGCGCACGCGGCGGTCGACTGGTTTTCCAAACACAGCCGCGATCTGCCGTGGCGACGAACCAGGATCGCTTACCGTATATGGATCAGCGAATGCATGTTGCAGCAAACCCAAGTCACCACGGTGATTCCTTATTATGAAAAGTTTCTAAAACGATTCCCAGATGTTCAATCCTTAGCCGCCTCCGAACTCGACGAAGTCTATCAACTCTGGGCAGGACTAGGCTATTACAGGCGAGCCCGGCAGTTGCACGCCGCAGCATTGGAAGTGGTTGCATCGGGACAACTCCCCTTCCCTGCCGACCGCGACGCGATTGCCAAGCTTCCTGGGATCGGACGATACACCGCAAACGCGATCGCTTCGTTTGCCTACGACCAGCCTTGTGGCATCGTCGAAGCCAACACGCAGCGACTTTATGCTAGATTGATCGGTTGCACAGAACCACTTACTCAGACACCGACTCAGCGTAAGCTGTGGGATTTTGCCGAGGCGATTGTATCGGCATGGCCTAGAGCCTCCGGGGAACTCAATCAAGCACTCATGGAGATCGGTTCTCAAGTATGCAGTCCCAAAGCGCCTGCTTGCCAGAGGTGTCCGCTTCAGCGTCATTGCAAAGCCCATTTAACGGGAATGAGCGATGTGATCCCGGCAGCCAAGCCCAAGAAAACAATCACGGAACTTCGCGAGATCGGATTTCTGATATGCGACCCCCAAGGACGCTGGTTATTGCGCCGGCGTCAAAGCTCCGAACGATGGGCAGGACTTTGGGACTTCCCGCGTTACGATTGCACAGAATGCCAGGGCGATTCGAGCTCGCTCGAGCATGCTATGAAGGAGTTCGGCAACGTCTATGGCAGCAAACCAAGGGTTTCGAGCGAATGCTTATCAGTCAAGCATAGTGTTACCCGCTACCGGATCCTGCTGCGGTGCTACCTGGCTGAGCTTGATGGTGCTGGGGCGATTGACAAAAAAAGAGTTGCCGCAAGGGACGAAACGATTCGATGGTGCCAAACCCAGGAATTGGATCTTTTGGGTCTAAGTTCTTCGGCTCGCAAAGTCGCCGACTGGCTCAAAAAGCGGGAGTTTTAGTCTTATTTGATCGATGGATTCTTGTTCCGATAACGCTGATCGATAACCACCCATTCGAACTTGCCGCTCTTGGCCGGTTTGCATTCGAAGATGGTTTTGGCGATATCGGAGATACGAAAATCCTTGCTGCGTTTATCCAGGTAATAGACCTTTTCGGCCATTGCCAAAGTATCTTCAAGCTCCTTGGGAATGAACTTTAGGACCGTTCGTTCCTTGGTATTAACTCCAGCAGCCTGCAGGAGAGCTTTGTCGTACTGCATCAGCGCGTTGTTGGTGACATAGCTGAAGAACAGACGTTTTTCTTGATCGCGGGTCGACGACCGAGCTTTAGGAGATTTCGCCAAAGTGGTAGCGTAGTCGATGGTTGGAATACCACCTCCGATGGCAGCAAGTTCGATCCCGAAGGCATCGAGTTGGCTGGCATAAGCTTTCCGATCTCGGGCGGTGAATTTCAGTTCCCATCGTTCGCCGCGATGCACGCCATCGACACCTTCGCCTTCAGGACCGGGTGGACGCGAGTCCCCTTGTCCACTGCGATCCCCGGCGATGGCATCGTTGGCGATCAGAGTATCCATCGAAGCGATTGCGGCGATCGCATCGTTGACCATTTGAATGGTTTGTTCCAGAGCGGGTTCGCTCAGTTGCTCGACCTCATCGGCCGCAGGAGGATCGAAATCCCTTTCGAAACCCGCAGCGTTTTCCCCTCGACCTGCGATTTGCTCTGCATCGACGATAATGTTTTGAGGGCGTTGCCAATTCATCGACAGCAGAAAGAGCAGAAATAGCATCCCGACGGCAAATGCAAGCATCACTGCAACGCTGACGAGCAAACTCGACACTTGCTCGACCTTGTTGGTCCGCATCGATGTCTCATCAACGTGCAGAATGCCACCTGGCTGATTGTTTTTGGGTTGGACTGGATTGGCAGTGCTCATGGTCGATGTTATTCCACAAAAATGTAATCCGGCCTTAGTTCTAAGAACCAAGTTTTCCATTCACGCTGGGCTTTGATGCGATCCTGTTCGGTCACACCGCCTTCTTTGGGGATATGGTACTTATCGAGTTTGCGGGAGATCAATCTCAGAGAGGTTTCCGCGTTTCGATTCACAACGCTATCGCGATCGCTCAGGGCATAGATGAGTTCTGGGACCATGTCCAAGTCATCGCTTCGCCCAAGGACCTTCGAAGCGATCCGTCTGGCTTTCCAATCTTTGGATCGCAGCAACCTTGAGAAGCGGTTCAGCTCGTCTTTTTTGCGTGCTGGATCTTTTGAAAAGATGATTTTATCAGGGACCAGTTGTTCTTCGCCTTGGGTTTTTTTGTCATCTTCAAGCATCTTCAGCGCGTCATCGATGCTGGTGGCTTCGGTCTTTGAAACGGGTTTGCCATTGAGCATGGTCACCGTGCTAAGATCCGGGGGAAGTACGTTGCCTCCGATGGCGATGGCTTCTTTCAAATCGCCGATGGCTTTTTGAGTGCTTCGG
>JAGWZB010000148.1 GCA_018969045.1 Planctomycetota bacterium
CCCGCCATCGGAACTTCAGCAGATCGTCGATTACGTCGATTCAGGCAAACCGATGATCGCGCTGCGCACTGCCAATCACGGCTTTCGACGTCCACTCCCTTACAAGATCCATGGCAAACAAGTGCGATGGGGTGAGGATATCCTCGGTGGGACTTTCCTGAATCACCATGGACGTTGGCACGCTGACTCAACGCGTGGCTTTTTCGACAAAGAGCATACCATGCATCCGATCCTCACTGGAGTCACGGATATCTGGGGCGACTCGGATGTCTATCGCACCTACAAAGAGGACACAAGTCTCCCTGCCGAATGCACGGCGCTTGTATGGGGCCAACCCTTGATGGGACGCAAGCCCGATGATCTACCGAATGACAAGCTCGAGCCGCTCCCAATTGCATGGGTTAAGCCTTGGCAAACCAGCCAAGGCTTAACCGCCAGGGTTTTTCATTGCACGATGGGTAGCGGAATCGATTTGAAAAATCCAGGCCTGCGCCGGCTTGTGATCAACTCTGCCTATTGGTGCATCGGAATGGAAGATGCAATCTCCGCTAGCCGTAGTGTGGAGATCGTCGGAAGTTACAATCCTCTCGAAAGCGGTTTCAACTACGATGAACTCGGAGTAAAGCCTCGCCCGATTTCGTACTACCGATAACATTGGATTGGATCGAAGAAGACTAGGATCGTGCTTACCATCAAAGCGACCATGAATCGAATTTACCTGTTGATTGCAATCCTTGCTGCCATACCCCATGCTCTAGCAGGCGATCCTGCTCTACCAGGGCATCACCCTCTGACGCTGATACAAGCCGGTAGCGTCCTGATGGCTGAACTGCGATGCTCAGCTTGCCATAGCGGCATGGAAGCGATGGCGGTAGCGGACAAGACGGCTCCGGAGTTAGCACAAGTCGGCACTCGGATTTCGCCAGAGTACTTGCGGCGATTCCTGGCCTCACCGCTAACGGTGCATCCAGGCACAACGATGCCCGACTTGTTGGCATCACGATCGGAATCTCAGCGGCAAACCATTGCCGAGGCGCTGACTCACTTTTTGGTCTCGCGCTCGATTACCGTTACTCCCTCGGAGCCTACCGAATCGATCGATCGCAAGCTGGGTAAAGAGCTGTACCATTCGATCGGATGCGTGGCCTGTCATGGTCCCAAGGAAGCGATTTCGGAACTACAGCAAAGCGTCCATCAAAAACAAGAGGACCCAGAGGGTGAGCAAGACGAGTCGACCACGCTCGATTCGACCAAGGCCAATTCGACCAAGCCGATCGCCATGTCGCTTGAGCATGTCGGGTCCAAATACAACGTCAGATCGCTGGCCGAGTTTTTATTTGAGCCTCTGAAAGTTCGAAGTTCAGGCCGTATGCCTGACATGAAACTCACAAGGAACGAGTCGCTTGCGATCGCAGGATACCTGATCGGAGAGCAAGCATCGACTCACGAACCATTGGTTCCTGATACGGCGTTGATTGAGGCAGGAAAGAATTACTTTCAATCGCTGAACTGCGCAGCTTGCCATGCACTTGAGGGCATCGCTGCGGCCCGTCCCGTTGGATCGCTCAAGGGCGCAGATTTGACGAGTGGCTGCCTGTCGGTTCCAGATATCAAAACCGCGAATATTCGCAGTCCGACATTTTATCTCGAAGAGAACCAGCGTGCGGCCATCGCTGCGGCGATCTTTGGAGGGACGGCTGTTGACTCCGACAACGATGCGTTGGCGAAAACACTGACGGCCTTTCGGTGTGTGGCTTGCCATGTTCGCGACGATTATGGAGGTGTGCACGAGGCGCATAATGCTTATTTTCAAGGGAGTGAAGTGAACCTCGGGGACGACGGTCGTATACCGCCACCGCTGACACTCATGGGAGCCAAACTCAAGCCGGCATGGCTGAAGAAAGTCCTCTTCGACGGTGAAAGTGTTCGCAGCTACATGGTGACTCGAATGCCGCAGTATGGGGCCAAAAACTTAGAGCATCTACCTGGAATATTCCGACGGCTGGACGTATTGGACGGACCACCTATGAATATCCCCAATCCCGAAGGACGTGACGAAAAAGAGCGAGAGCAAGAGAAACTCATGCGCGCTGCGGGCCGGGAACTGCTCGGTGACAAAGGTGCCAATTGCGTTGCATGCCACCGATTCAACTCCAAAGCAGCCAACGTGAATCAAGGGATCGAATTGCTGACGAGCTACGAGCGGCTTGAGCCACAGTGGTTCAACCACTATTTGCGAAATCCGGGAGCCTTTCGCCCTCGAACCGTTATGCCGTCGGCTTGGCCGGATGGGGTCTCGGCATTCCAGTCGATTTTGGATGGTGACTCCGATCGACAGATCGAAGCCATCTGGTATTACCTCTCACTGGGAACTTCGGCCGCCGATCCCTCGGGGGTTCGTGCTGTGAGCACCAAGCTTGAAGTTGGCGACCAAGCGGTGGTGCATCGAGGGCGCAGTCGCGTGGCTGGTTTCCGGGGAATCGCGGTGGGTTTGCCAGAGAAAATAAGCTATGCCTTCAACGCGGAGACTGGAACTCTTTCGGCGATTTGGAAAGGCAACTTCATCGGAGTCAATTGGAGCGGGCAGGGTTCCGGGGATTTTAATCCGGCAAGCGAACCGATCACGCTCGTCCAAGACGTCTCGTTTGTTTCCCTAGCCGATGAGAATACTCCTTGGCCGTTGTTGCCGGTGATGACCAAAGAGGCTCCCGCCAATCCCGATCCGCTTTATCCAAAGAATGTCGGCTATCAGTTTCGAGGCTACTACTTGGGCCCGGCTGCAATTCCAACGTTCCAGTACCGCAGTGGCACTATCCTGATTGAAGATCGGACGGTCGCATTCGGGGACGCTCCGAATCTAGGGCTTAAGAGAGTCCTGGAGTTTCAGTCCCCTGAGCCACAAATACTTTGGTTTCGCGCGCTGGTCGGAGATGTCCTTGGCGAGTCCGATCAAGTCTTCCGCAGTGGTCGCTTGCGACTAAGCATTCCCGAGATTCCCGCGATCGATTCGAGATTACGAGTATTGTCCGACGAGCCGAAGAAATCCGAATTGTTGCTACGTTTGGAGATCCCTCAAGGAAAATCCACTTTGGAGCTTGTGTATGAACCGCTCAAGTAATTTTGCGTTCCTGTTGCTAGGTACAACCATCACGACGCTCGCCTGCGTGGCACTTGCTTGCCTCACTGGAAACATCTATGCCGAAGAGGTTGGCAAGCGTTGGGGGACCGAAGAACGCGAGCGTGAGTTCTACCCGATTGTCAATATTCCGTTGCCCAAGGAGACGGTTATCGAAGCCGGTGCATTCGCTGTGCTACCGGATGGACAAGTGGCAGTTGGCACTCGGCATGGCGAGATTTATCTCATCGACGGTCTCGATGCCTTCAAGCCAAACCCATCGTTCCATCGCTTTGCATCAGGACTCGATGAAATCTTTGGATTGGTCTGGCAGGACCATGCATTCCGAGTCACGCAAAGCTGCGAATTGACCCGCGTTAGTGACTCCGACGGGGACAGAATCGCTGATCGGTTTGAAACCATTTCCGACGGTTGGGGCTATGCCAACTACCATGAGTATGCATTCGGATCGAAACTTGATCCCCAAGGCAATCAATTCGTCGCCCTTGGATTGTCTGCATCCTACTACTCGCACGCTTGGAACCGAGGCTTCCTGATGAAGGTCGCTGCGGATGGAAAAACAACAGCCTTTGCCAGTGGACTTCGAAGTCCTGGTGGAGTTGGATTCGATGAGCACGGAGCTCTTTTCTACATCGAGAGCCAAGGGCCTTGGAACTGTTCATGCAGTTTGAAAGCGGTCTTACCCAATAGCTTTCACGGCCATCCAGCGAGTTTTCATTGGTATCCCTATTCTCCCGAGTTAGGACCGGTGCCTGAGATGCCCAAGTCGGGCACTCGTGTTGTTACGGAGAAAGACCGAGTCAAACAACTGGTGCCTTATGCGGTGGTTTTTCCCTACATCCGTATGGGACGCTCCATCAGTGGTTTCAATGTCGATCGGACGCAGGGCAAATTCGGTCCGTTCGAGAACCAATTGTTTCTGGGTGACTATACCCAGTCGATCCTCATGCGAGCTACCACCGAGCAAGTCAACGGCGTGTGGCAGGGGGCTTGCTATCCATTCCGCGAAGGCCTTTCGACGGGTATCCTCAACGTGGAGTTCACCCCGGGTGGCAACTTGATATGCGGTGGGACCAACCGCGGCTGGCCCGTGCGAGGTATCAAACCCTTTGCGATCGAACGCCTCGAATGGAGTGGCAAAATGCCCTTTGAGATCCAACGCATCACGATTGAGCCAAGCGGATTCAAGATCGCTTTTACCAAACCCGTCGAATCAGCCACAGGCAGTTTACCCGCAAGCTATTCCGTAAGTGCCTTTACGCATCCTTACCATGCCGGCTATGGTGGACCAGAGATCGAGCAGCACAAACCAGAGGTCAAGTCGGTTGTGCTTGCCCCAGACGGACTCTGGGCGACCATCACGTTGGAGAAACTCCAAGAGGGATTTGTCTATGAAATTGATCTTCCTCAGTTACGTTCTGTGGACGGGGAAGATCTGCTTCACCGGAACGCTTTTTATACGGTCAACGAAGTACCGGCTCGCTAACTAGGATAAAGATTCCTGAAGAGAATTTTTTGAAACACAGAGGCACAGAGAGCACAGAGTCTTGAGAGCCTCTCTTTTCCGCTCTGTGCGCTCTGTGCCTCTGTGTTTTCAATCTTGGAACCCCTTGCAATGACTTGTCTCATGATCGCGCTCATTGCGGCCGTCTTGGGGTTTGGTGGCATTGCGAGTGGTAAAACCTCTTGAGAGCCGCTAAAATGGATCATCCTCTCGTGCTTGTTGACTCACTCAATTTGGGATGTTCTTTATGGTTGTCGAGAGTGTATTGGCCCTGAACGAAGAGATTCTTCAAAGCCAATGGGATTGGATCCTGGAGTGTTTCAGAGAAGTTCTCGACGAGTCTGGTGAGAACGCGCTGGCAGGCCTGTTACCCGCCGCCAACGATGTTGCCATCCCAGCAGGTGGACTGAGTCAATCGGTGCATTTGACCCAAGCCTACTCGATCGCATTCCAGTTGCTTGGAATGGCCGAGCAGAATGCAGCCGACCAATTCCGAAAATCGATCGAGCAACGCTCGGGCATGGATGCACTGCCAGCACTTTGGGGTGATTCGCTTAGGCAACTGAAAGAACAAGGATGGACTGCCGAGCAGATCGCCAAGCGACTCTCTAACCTTCAAGTCGAATTGGTACTGACGGCCCACCCCACCGAAGCCAAACGTGCGACAGTGCTTGCCCATCACCGTCGCCTTTACGAACGACTGCAACTGCATCGGCAATTGGCCAGTGAGAGGCTTGCCGCCGAAAAAATGGCCGGAGGGAATGAGTCCGCCAACCATCCCTTGGACGAAGAGAACGACTTTGCGGTAAAAGCCTTGTTAGCCATCTTGTGGCGAACCGGTGAGATCTATCTGGATAAGCCTGATATACAATCCGAGCGACGCAACGTCTTGGATTACCTGACGCATGTCTTCCCGGCTGTCTTGCGACCCTTGGACCAGCGACTGCGAAAAGCCTGGACAGCGGTCGGCTTGGATTCCTCGGTTTTTGATGATCCGCTGGTGTTCCCTCG
The DNA here is from genome assembly GCA_018969045.1 of Planctomycetota bacterium. Taxonomy (GTDB): domain Bacteria; phylum Planctomycetota; class Planctomycetia; order Pirellulales; family Pirellulaceae; genus JBKCUI01. The sequence continues at coordinate 5,652 of JAGWZB010000148.1, forward strand.
CTTGACCTTTGGCACTTGGGTAGGTGGGGATCGCGACGGGCATCCTTTGGTGACGGCCGAAGTCACGCGGCAAAGCTTGCTCGAGATGCGGAGCAATGCCCTTGGGCTTGTGCAAAGGCAATTGCAGCAACTGGCTCGGTTGCTAAGTCTTTCGGCGTATTGGCAAAGGCCAAATCCGGAGTTCCTTCAGGCACTCGCTTCTGCAGCGGATCGCTTGGGAACTGCTGGCAAGCGGGCGATCGATCGGAATCCGAATGAACCATGGCGGCAGTTTATCAATACGATGTTGGCAAGACTCCCCAAGGTCGACGAATCACTGAACAAGATCACGGTGGATGCTCCGCCGACTTATCAGCGTTACTCGGAACTGCTAGAAGACTTGAAACTCTTGTACCAAAGTTTGGTCGCTTCGGGCCAGCGCAAGGTGGCTGAATTCGCCGTTCAACCCCTGATGCGAGTCGTGCAGACCTTTGGTTTTCATTTGGCGGTGCTCGATGTCCGGCAGAACAGTGCATTCCATGATCGAGCGGTCGAGCAGTTGCTTGCGGCTGCAGGATTTAGTCGCACGAATTTTTCCCAGTGGGATGAGTCCGAGCGGCTAGAGTTGCTCCACCGCGAGCTGGAGTCAAAACGGCCATTCGCTAGACCGGATGTTTCGCTGGGGCCAGAAGCCGACGCGGTTCTCTCGTCGTTGCGCGTGCTCAAGGAGTATAGTGCGGCCTACGGTTTCGATGGGCTTGGATGTTTGATCGTCAGCATGACTCGTAACGTCTCGGACTTGCTAGTGGTGTATCTACTAGCTAGGGAAGTCGGACTTATGCAAGAGACACCCCAGGGATTAGAATGCCCGCTACCGGTAGTGCCTTTGTTTGAGACCGTTGATGATTTGCACCGAAGTCCGACGATATACGATGCATTTTTGCAGCATCCCATCACAAAGCGCAGTTTGCAGTCGATCCAAATGCGACGAGGTCAAGAGGATGCGGTCGGTCAGGTGATGATCGGATACAGCGATAGCAATAAAGATGGAGGAATTTTAGCGAGTTTGGTCAATCTGCGACTTGCCCAGAGGGAGTTGGTTCGAGTTGGAAAAAAGCACAACATTCGCATTCGTTTCTTTCATGGTCGCGGGGGGACGATCAGTCGCGGAGCAGGTCCTACACACCGATTCATTCAGGCCCTCCCGAGCGAATCGCTCTCGGGAGACTTGCGATTGACCGAACAAGGAGAAACGATTCCTCAAAAGTACGCGCATCAGTCGACAGCGATCTACAATCTGGAGCTTTTCCTGGCTGGTGTTGCCAGAAAAACTCTCTCGGATCAGCACACCGATCCCATGGAGCATCCTTTGGAGGATACTCTTGTGGAGCTGGCCGGTTGGGCTCGTGAAACGTATACCGAGCTTATCCACCGCGAGGGCTTTGTTAGTTTTTTTCGGCAAGCCACACCGATTGATGCGATCGAGCAGAGTCGCATTGGATCGAGGCCTTCGCGTCGCACCGGGCAACAGTCCCTTGCAGACTTACGAGCGATTCCTTGGGTGTTTAGTTGGGGGCAAGCTCGATTCTTTTTGTCTGGTTGGTTCGGGGTAGGGACAGCGCTTGAGAAGTTGCAGCAAGGGTCGCCCGAGACGTTCGAGCAATTGAAGCAGACGATGAATCGATGGGCACCGAGCCATTATTTGCTCAGCAATGTCGCAACGAGTTTGGCGGCTACCGATTTGGAGATCATGAAGGCTTACGCAAGCATGGTCCAAGAGGACACATTAAGAAGATCGTTTATGGAAACGATTGAGAGTGAGCTTTTTCGCACGCGAGAAAAGATCGAGCTCATTTATGGGGGCCCGCTTTCGGAGCGTCGTCCTAACATCCAGCGGATGATGAACTTGCGTTCCAGTGGCTTGCGGGTCTTGCACCACCAGCAGATCGATTTGCTGAAAATGTGGCGGAGTTACCATCGCATGCAGCAGACCAAAGAGGCCGAGCAATTGGTTCCACAGTTGCTCTTGACCGTCAATGCGATCGCCAGCGGACTCGGTACAACAGGCTAGCTCTATTTTTGCCCTCTCCTATATTTTTGCCCTCTCCTGTTTTTGCCCTCTCCTATATTTTTGCCCTCTCCTATTTTTGCCCTCCCATATTTTTGCCGGTTCTTCCCCTGAGCTCGTGATCAACTGACGAGACAACAAAAGCTGCAGCGCCGGCATGGATCACTCACGAGCGAGTGAAGGTGGTCTGGGGCGGGTGCCCGTCAACGGGCATCCTTACCCGATGTTCGGCCGTTGTTCAGGATGTGCGGAATCAATAGATCGTCTCGCCGTCCTGTTGATCGGTGAGTCCAAGGTCTTCATCGTTGGCCTTCTTTAGGAACGTCTTGTCGTAAAGTCCGATGTCGTAGCTCATGCAATTTGCGAATGGATTTTATGGCCTAACGTAGAGCGAAGCGGGCCACACCTCTGCGGCTCGGGTTGAGCGACATGTCAGGCCGCCCCGAATGCGGACGAGTAGGTGACAGTGCCGTTGGGCACCGCGCCGCCGAAGACCTTTGCATGAAAGAGCTCCTTAGGACCGTTCGGATAGACCAAGTTCGGGTAAGACTTGAAGCCAAAGCGGCCATAAAAGGCTAGGTTGCCGAAAACGACGCAGCCGATAGCGCCTATGGCTTCGAGCTCGCTGAGGCCCCTAAGCACAAGGGCGGTGCCTATGCCGCGAGACTGGTGTGCCGGAAGCACCGCAACCGGGCCTAGGCCGTACCAGCCGAGAGTTTGAGGATTGATCGACACCGGCGAGAAGGCGATGTGGCCGACTACGCGCTTGTCTTGTTCAGCGAGCAAGGAGATGGTGAGGTCACCCTCTTCGCGAAGCCGACTCACGATTCGAGGCTCGCTCCCGTCGCTGTGAGGATGGCCGCGAAACGCAACCTCGATGACGTGAGAGACGTCAGATGCGTCGGAGGCGTTCTCGAAGCGAATAGTTGCCGACATGGGCGTAAGGGATTCCTAACGGCGACCATCACCGAGTGGCCGCCAAAAAAGTCACCATGTCAAGCGCCGTCGACTGGCCACTTCGGCGCATGGTTTTGGGTACGCCCGTCATGGGCATTGGTTTATGGGGTTCAAGTCCCCTGAGCGAGATAGGTATATCTAGGCAATCAGTATACCAAATGACCACTTCAAGGGAACAAGCACGAGGTGATTGGTCAGGCGAGTGAGCCAAACAACACGAATGCCACAATAAAGACATCACCGCCTATCGATCGATCAGGTAAAGGGTGAGCCAGCGAATATTCACCGGCAGAGGAAACGAGTGTCCTTATCCGGGGAGATCTGCGCTGCTCCAGGGAGTAAGTCATCTCGACGAATGAAAGCCAGGAACAGACCCGCGCAAGCGGGACTGGGCAACGTAGAAGTCAGCAGAGGCCGTAGTACTGGATTTCCAATCCCAATGGAACCCAGGAAGGGCTGAACCATGAAGAACAAGGAAGAGCCATCAAGTAACTTGTCGCGAGGGAAAGGACCTTGGCATATGGCCAAGACGATCGCAGTTGGTGTAGGTATGACGAACGATTGGTTAGCTTCGCAGGTGGAACCGCCGCTGCGCTCCTGTGCGTTGAACCAACGCGGCCGGACCCGCATGCTAGGTGGTGTCGGGAGGGTGCCCGGAAACGGGCATCCTTACCCGATTTTGTCGCTTTATCATTTGTCCGGCGGGAAAAGCGTGAACACTCGCATTCGATCCAATTCAACCAGGAGGATTTCTTTGAAATCGCCGCGCGTGGTTTCACTTCGAACCTCATGAATCCATCTCTCAATCACATCGTCATCCTCGCCAGAATAATCTCCAACGAAAACAATCACCAACGATCGATTATCTGAATATTTCTTGCTTTGCTTCTTTGCAATCATATCGATTATGACGCGTGGGAATTGAAGATGATCATCCGCGTGTTGGAAGTACATGGCAGACGACTGGCCACCCGACGCAATCGCGCGTCGCACCTCAAATTCTTTCGCCGGTAGCGATTGAACAATCTCGTAAATATCGCTTCCATTTATACAAGCGTCCCAGGGCTCGTTCCCGTTGCCAATCTCAATCATGTTCGTATCAGGAATCAACTTAAAGTCGATGACTGCGAGCAGCGGCAGATGCTCTTCGCGAAGATATTTGTCGTCGCGTGAGTCATGGCGCAAGTAGCTACCATAGTTTTCCAGCCCCATCTTGGTTTGAGCCTGTTGGTGAATCTGGGATCGGAATTGGTCAATCGTTATTGCACGTTGGATCTGTGAACTCCTTGAGCCGAACGACCATGTTGACTGAGCCCCCGCCAACACGGTCTCTAAAGTTCGAAACGGACCGACGGGGGCTTCGGTCCAACATTTTGTTAGGCCATCGCCGCAATGGTCTGTGCGATTGGATCGAAGAGTCTTCGGCTGTCTCGCGCGGTGGAAATGTGAGCACCGTTCAGCCCATCCGACGACGTGCAATTGAATACAGGTTTCCTTGCCTCCAAGGAGTATGGGATAAGGCTGTGAAGATTCGGGATCATTCCCAAGTTAAAAGTGCCATCTGTTGTTGTCAACACCTGCCCCAAAGGTGTTAGCTTTCCTACGATGTTGTTCGTTATTGCACCATCGATCTGGCTTCCAAATAGTTGCCAACCTTTTGTCATTCCAGCGGAGTTGTTCCGGAGGTTGTGTTGTTGCGTGATATATCCCATGAATTTTGGACGCCCAGTCGGTATTTTGAAATCGCCGCCCGCCCAAGCAGCATTGATTTGATCCCAGTCCTTTCGCCAAGAGACCAGTTTGTTTCCAAGATTCTCTGTTCCTCGAATTGAGAAAAGGTCTGGGGACAATGGTGCAATGATGTAGTCGCTTCCTGCGAGTACAGCGCGATTTATTGCGCCTAGATTCGGACCTAAATCTAGGAGCACAATTTCGGCATTGGACTTCTCGATCGATTGAAGCACGATCCTATAGATAGCTGATTGGGCACGCAAAGCGCCTTCATTTCCGCCCTTTGCGCCGTTCCATGAATCCCCAAGACGGTCTTCAAACTCACTTAGAGATAAGTCTCCCGGTACCAAGTGGAGATTGTCAGACACTTTG
>JAGWZB010000577.1 GCA_018969045.1 Planctomycetota bacterium
CGGTTTCTAGCTTTTCGATCAAAAGTGTTTTCGCGTCGTAGTCAAAGTCCCCCTCGCAACGGCACCAGCCGTTCACGGAGTTGTTCGATTCGAGGTTGCCAAGTGGAATTGGACATGGATGGAAGCTCAAAAAAGGACGCATGAAAACAGGACGCAATCCAAGGGATCGGTCCCACCAAGAGCCTACAATCTACCGAAATCAAGCAAATTAGGCCACTGGAAATCGCAGCCACTTGGAACTGCAATCCAAGCGTTTTAAAAACTACTGCCCGAGAAACTCGTCCACGAACAGCTGGATCTGCTGATAGAACATGGTGTCATCAACACCGTCACGCAACCCATGCTGCTGCGGATCGCAAGACACCATGCGAGATACAGGAGGCGCCAGCGCGGCAAGTTCTCGGAATTTCGTTTTGAGATCGGAGGTGTCTTGACTGATGTCTGGATGTCTGCTCGTGAATTCAGCCAAGTCGTCAAAGTAAGCTTCAAGTGTCCAAAACACCTGTTTGGCAACCCACTCGTTTCCTAGCGACTGCTGTTTTACGGCAAGATAACTCCTCATCCAACTTTTGGCCTGATCGAGCCTCAGTGGCGTCCTTGCTTGCAGTTCTATTTGATCCCAAACCGACTCACGAAGAGCCGGGTACGTTGCCAATGCAGCTTGTATCCCATCTGCAGATCCAAACGGCTTGAGGTTGAGATTCGATTCCACCAGTTTTTGCGATGGCAATAGTTCCGACGGGAATCCCAGAGACACCAACCCAGGGTCTAGTTCAGTCCAGCGCGATCGTTGAGGTCGACCGGGCACTCGGCCCGACGGATTGAAAGAACTTCTGAGACTCTTGTAAAGCGTTTGATGACAGCCCACGCAATCGTAATTGGCGTAATCTCCCCATTGAGCCTCTTGCGTCGCGCCCTGGAACATCAAATCGTGATTGACGATGCTCGAAACGATCTGGCCAACTAGACTCTGCTGAGTCTTACGAAAATGACTTTGGATGCTTTCGTCCATCAGTAGGAGCGAAGGAGATTCATCCGGTTTGCTGTCTGCAGCTGCGTCAAAACGAAAATGCTGAAGGAGATACTCTCTTCGAATCCCATCGCTGCTGCTAGGCGAGGCTGCCCAAGCAGCGGATTTTTCGTCCAAATCCTTCCAGTGCTTTGCACAAGTCCCCTCCAGAAACTTCGCAAGATCAAACGGAGGCAAAGGTGGATGACCAGCAGCGTACATATCATGGGTCACAAACTTGGATTGCGCCCGATTGCCCAAATGGCAACTCATGCACACCTCCGCAGCGATCGCGCTATTTTCTAAGTCATAGAATCCGAACCCTTTTTTAAAAGAGGCGCTTTGAGCTAGCCAATTGGCTTGAACATGCAGATTCTCATACTTATCTCCACGTCCGTGGCAAGCTTCGCACCCGATAGCGTCAGCGAAGGTTGTAGAGCGATCCACCAAAATTTCCGAAAGCGGACGCCCTAGTCCGTTAGATTCGTTCGTTTGCAACCCAGCATGGCATGTCAAGCACTTGGTTTGTACATCGTTGGAACCCGCCTTCCATTGGAGATTATTGACAATGTCCTCGAACGCCTTGGTAAGAGAACCATTGCTATTCCATATTTTCCCCACCGCCAGAGCATGCACATCGGCATCCAATGCTCTTTGACCCTGAGCAACAGGGGTACCCAAATATAAACTCGCT
>JAGWZB010000578.1 GCA_018969045.1 Planctomycetota bacterium
AGCGGCATTGCTTCAGAGATTGTTGGGGGCAGGCCCGATACGTCGTCCGTAATCCTAGTTTCTAAAGGCCCTGGTACTTATTCGGCCGAATCATCAAGTTCTGGGATTCGCTCCCTATCGGCTTGTTTAGCAATCAGCGTACGAGTTCTCTGGATGAAATCGGACTTGTAATTGGCCACCTGCTGTTCGCTGAGCTCTAATGCTTGAGCTGTCTCTTTGTTGCTCATCCCAAGTACGATCAGCATTTCCAGGCACATAAGTTTCTGATAATCCGACTTCTGTTTCCACTTGGATATTTGGTCTTCGAGCGCTTGACGAAGAACGTCCTCTTCCCGGTCCTTCTGTTCGGCGGAACGAGCGATACTGCTAGCTTGTCGACCTGCCGAAGGGAGACGTTGGATGGCGTCGCTAGAGTTTTCGGAAGTTACCAGTTGCGTCGCATAGCGGCGGCCTTCGCGTCGCAAATGGTCGGTCAGCTTATAGCCTGCGATCGAAAACAAGTAGCTTTCAAGGGGTCTTGTGCAATCGAAATTCGGAAGGCTATTGAGAAACCCAATAAAGGTGTCTTGGACAATATCTTCAGCGTGAGCCCTGTCCGCAAGTCGAGCACCAACATAAGCCAGCAAGCGGCCTTCAAAGCGGTCGATAAAGTCTTGCCAAGCTTGTGTCTCCCCGCGACGAATGCTCTCGACAAGCAGGGTGTCGATATCGGGCTGGCTCATAGAATCGGTTGCCCTTTGCTCGCATGAGAACGTCTTGCCATGATCCCGGTAATGCCCGAAGCGCTTGCCAATAACATCAGGGCGCCGAAGGCCGAACCGCTGATCCACTGAACACGCTGTGCCGTGACGAACTCTCGTTCCCAACGACGAATTTCTTTGATCTGATCTGGGCCGATGTGCACCAACCGAAATAGTTGATGATATGTCCCGCTCGGGCGATCCAGCATTAGCTCGTACTGGGTGTCGGGTCTGATGAGCTTGCCGATCAAGTACTCGGGAGTCAGTTGTTCGATCTGGGATGCTTTGGCATATTGAAGTACATGCTCATCGATGACCTTTTGCACCAGTTGAGACTGTTGATCGTCCATCCAGAGGCGGCATTCCTCGAGCGAGGACTCGACGGAGCTTTCGATCGCCATCCGAACGACCTCCTGGTCGACAATCCGGTCCTTGACCCATGCTGGAGTAGTGCGATCCCAAATCGGAGAGTCAAAGGTTTTGGAGTTTGCGTCGACTTCGGCAACCGGTGCTGAAATCTTCGCTGGATTTGCAATCACGCTTCCTGGCATGAAATCCGAGAAAGCCTCCCTCATGGCTCGTTTCACTTCGCGATTGATCTCTTCCTCGGACGCATTGGGGTCGAGTTTCGAGGAAATCGAGTCGAGTTTGTCGGCCATCTGCTGGAGCGAACGGGTCATCCAGCCGAGGGATTGCCTAGCTGCTTCGTAGGACCCTTGCAACGGCTCTTCCTGAGCAGTTTGACTGACGTTTGATTCGTTCTGACTGGTTGTTTTCGAAGCGTCGATTTCCTGAGCGAGAGTCAATCCGCATAGAAGTCCAGCGAAAAGTCGCACGGTAGAATTAACACCAAGTCGATTTCTTTGGTGCTTGGGAGCACGATTTGAAGCCATCGAGTTAACTTCGAACATGATTGCCTCTGAGTGGATTTTGAGCCAATTGAGGCTCTAAAGGATCG
>JAGWZB010000579.1 GCA_018969045.1 Planctomycetota bacterium
TTGGCTCCACCGGATTTGCCCGCTTCAACCAGCGCGACCTCCGGTGGTAAACCCAAGGCACCTTCGGCATCTTTGGCCGCTTGGGCATTTTCGCGACGCGTTACCATGTCCGAGTTGGACATCCACTTCTCGATACGGATTTCAAAGGGCAAGGCTTCATCGCTAAGCGGTTTTTTGTTGCGTAACGCGCTAAGAATCAACGGGTCGTCGAAAGCGACCACTCGGTTTTTATCAGCTGGCGATGTATCGATGACCGCCAGTTCCACGATGTCGGTTTGAACGGCGACCGAAGTTCGTTCGCCTTCGTAGAGACTGATCCGCTCCTCACGCTGACGATCGCCAAAGACGAACTGGCCCAGCATCAATAGACCGATCCCCAGGTGGATCAATACGTTGCCCCCCCTGGCACCAAACAGCAGAATAAGCCCAGCGAGCATCACCATGCTGACGATCAGACTTTTGGAAAGTTGCCAAACGATTCGCAGACCAGGATCTGGAATCCTGTACTTGTCACCCGAAAGGGCCACCAGAGCCGCCACCGAAAGCAACGCGATGAATATCGCCAAAATCGTATGCCGCAAGATCGTTTGCTTCGGTGGGTTTGCAAATCTCCAAGCTCCAAATCCAATCGCAGAACCCCATAGACTCAGCAGGCAACCCATCCAGATCTGATCGTAAGTAAACGGCGGTTCTCCTTGCAGTCCTTCTCCGACGTGGGCACCAAAGACGATCAGAGCAACCAACGCAAAGCCGATGATCGTCAATGCCATCCCTGCGACAAAACGTGACCCGTTGGCGGTCATATGAAAACGGGTCATTTTCGCAGCGACAAGATTGATCAGCAGGATCAGACCAATCAGCGCCCCACCGGGCATCACAAAACCCCCTGGCCATGCGTTCTCTTGGGTATGAGGCCAGATCGTCTGTGGCTTGAAAACATCCAATGGCACGTAAGCCAACCAGCTATTGAAATAATCCTTTTTGACATCGACGATCGTATCTTCGTCTTGTGCCAGGGTCCCAACAAAGAGAATCACCACTCCGAGGAAAAACATCGCACAAGTGATTTTCAATGACCCAGCGTATTTCAATACGGTCCAAATCGCGTTTTCGATCGGAGTCGAATTTTCGCTGGATCGTGGGAACAGACCATCTTGCAAAGGTGCAGTAGCCATAGGAATCTATTTGATTTTGAGTGATTGAACAAATTGAATCAGTTTGTCTTTTTGATCGAGCGCCAGGCGATTCTCGCCGATCAATTTGACAAACAAATGCATCTGGGGTGTTTCGGTAGGAAGTGAAACAACCAACAAAGTCGGAGAAGTATTCTGCTGGTCGATTCGAATTTCATAGAGCGTTGCTTGCTTGTCGCCAACGGAAAACGTTTCAGCCGACTCAATCGTTTTTGCAACGAGTGGTTGCAGTTTGGATGCATCCGATTCCTTGGCGACCTGTTGATACCACATCATCGTGTTGGCCTGAGGATTGTCGGTCGCCATGCTGACGGTCACTTCGCCAGGCCCATTGCTGGATTGGATGTTCAATGTAGCGAGCCGAAATTGGGAGCCTTGGCCTACACTCCAACCCTCTGGCAGATCGTACTCGAGGGTGGGCCGCTTCGATGAGGTCGGTTCAGACGCCGTCGCAGTGGCCTTGTCCGAAGGATTCGATGCACTCATCGCACCGCTACCGGTTCC
>JAGWZB010000580.1 GCA_018969045.1 Planctomycetota bacterium
TCTTCCTCAAGGACCGATTGATGCGACGGTGCGGCTTGATTTCCGCAAGTGTGTATAATGGAATGGCGTACCTGCTTTGCATCCTCCCTGCACCGATGGAACCAATGAGTGTTTTACCTATGAAAAATCAACTTCCCCGATTCTTTATGACACTGAGTCTCGTTGCGTTTGGGGTCCTGTTTGGGAAAAACGCGACTTGTTTACTGTTAGCCCAGGAGGCCAAGCTACAGGCTCAAGCCCAGGTCAAGCAAGAGGACTCCAAGGTGGCTTGGAAGAAGCTTTTACCTGACTCAGGATTGGAAGGTTGGGAGAGCACCAATTTTGGGGGCGAAGGCCAGGTCGAGGTCAAAGCAGGAGTACTGACGCTCATGCCAGGGGGTCCTTTGACCGGTGTTACCAAGCTGGGCAAGGACTTCCCAACAGAGAATTTTGAGATGCAGTGGTCTGCGCAGCGAGTCGACGGTTCGGACTTTTTTGTCGGAGTTACTTTTCCGGTCGGCAAAGAGCATTGCTCGTTGATTGTTGGGGGTTGGGGTGGTGGTTTGGTCGGTATCAGCAGCATCGATGGAAACGATGCCAGCGAGAACGAGACCGCCAGTTTTAGGAATTTCAAGAACGGCCAGTGGTACAAGTTCAAGGTGAGGGTGGATGCCAAGAACATTACGGTATGGATGGACGAGGAGCAGATTTTGGAAGTACCACGTGGGGAGCGAAAGTTCTCGGTGCGAGCAGAAGTGATGCGATCACGGCCATTGGGATACTGCGCCTACCAATCGAAGGTTGCGGTAAAAGACTGGGAGTTTCGGACCATCGAAGCACGCTAAAGCACGATGCACACGATAGGAGGCCGTTGGAAGCGCACTCCCGTAGCGCTACTGAATCTGCTTTCGCAACCAGCAAGGACGCTGGCTTGTGTGCTTGGAGTATCCTTTGCGCTTCTGCTGATCTTCATGCAGTTAGGATTCCGAGGTGCGGTGGCCAATACGGCCAATATTGTTTACGGGAAGTTGCAAGGGGATCTTGTGCTGCGATCTTGTGATTACGTCCATCTGTACGAGCCTCGAATGTTCGATCGGAGTTGGATGCGATTGGTGCAGGGTCATCCTATGGTTCAGAGGGTGGATCCTTTTTTCATCATGTTGATGCGTTGGCAGAATCCGCCCAGGCCTGCTGAGTGCAGCCAAGCGCCACCGGAAGGTTCGTTTCGAACGGTGGGGATGATGGCCATGGAAGTGGATCATCCGGTGTTGGACGTTCCAGAGATTCTCGGTCAAATCGATCGGTTAAAGAACCCGGATTCTCTGCTGGTCGATCGAGCCACCAGGGCTGAGTATGGTCCGGGGAATTGCAAGCAGTTTTCGGACATCGACATCGGCAGTCCGCTGGAGCTTGGAAATCGACTTAGTCACATCGCGGGGCATTTTCAGTTGGGAACGGGGCTAGCGACCAATGGAGCGGTTCTGCTGAGCGATGTTGGATATTCGCTTCGATCGGGAGTCGACACCCGAGAGCGAGTTTCGCTGGGACTGGTACGTTTGCAAAAGGGGGTGGATCCTGACCAGGCCAAAGCATCTTTGATCCGATGGCTTCAAGAGCGTGACCCGAGTTGTTTGCAAGAGATGCAGATACTCACGATGAAAGAGCAGCTTGCCTGGGAGCGCGCAAGGTGGCTTCGAGAGACCCCGATAGGGATGATT
>JAGWZB010000149.1 GCA_018969045.1 Planctomycetota bacterium
TGGAAGACGCATGTACTGACTGCCGCCGTCTTCGCGATAGTAAATCGGAATATTATCGGCGTTCCAACCGTTACCTCCGACGACACCACTACCTAAAGCAGGCCCTGGAGTTGGAGCACCGGCGATGTCCTCGAATTCGAACCGAACCCGTTGACGCTGGAAAGTGACATCCAAGATGTTCCCATCGTTGATGTAACCACCCGAGTGATCGGGATACTGCGGATCATTAAGCGTTGTTAGATCCGCAGCACCAGGCCGAGCCGTGATCCGCCACATTGGAGTCTCACCTTGGATGTGCAAACCTCCAATTCCTGAGGAATCAAAAATATTGTTCACCACAACCATTCCAGGGACCACACCAGCACGTTGAGCTATCGGAGTGCCGGTTTGGGCCCCGAAAGGAACTACGTTATCCACTGGCAGATTTCGGGTGTAGGATCCGCCTAGGTTCGGAGAGCCCACGTAGTTGGGATTCCCCAAGGCATCAAAACGTGGCTGTTGCGCTCTAGCATCCGCGTAGTACTTGTCAGCGGGTGCAGACCAAACGGCATAGTCTCTACTCTTGGTAATCAAATTATTCGATACGATGAACTGCCCCTGGTCTCGTGCGATATTTTGATCGCTTAGGCCATCGAATCGTTGGATGCCTGATGTACCCGCAACGGTAAAGACGTTCGAGGTATCGATGACTTCGACGTTTCCGAACAAGTCGATCACGCCGTTGCCGTTGCCTGTAACGAGTCGATTGCTATCGGCAGCTCGAACATTGAGTTGCTGTTGCTGGAAGAGTTGGTTGATGATGTCTCGGAATCGATCTCCCAGACGAGCAGGACTGTCGGCTGCCGAGTACAAGATCGGAATATTGCCAAAGTTAACCGTTCCGGTTCTGGTCCACTCCAGAGTGACTCGATTCGCACCATCGGTCACATCGACGGTGCTTCGATCTGGAATTGTCAAACCTGGGAGGAACTCAACAGTTGTGCTGTAGGATCCGCGATAATTGCGGGGGAGATTCGTCAGCTGATCTCCGGCACGGATTTCCATCTGGTAAACACCGGCCTTGGTCGAGAATGGTTCGGCATCGGTTACCAAAACTTCGTAGGTGCCACGGCGTAGTTCATTGGCTCCCAGGAAGCTGACAAATGGGTCGCCTGTACCGACAGAACCTCGGGTCAAATCGACTAGATCCGAACCAGACAATGGTCCTGGTAGATCGTCCACGATTGCCGAACGGGTCCGGTTGGTGGGCGTCACTGGAATCCCAGGGGTCGTCGGGTCGTTGTCGTCATCGAATAGGACCTGAATGTTCAATCGCTTACGGTTCAAGCCGTCGGCATAGTCCACGTCGATCACCACCGGATACGTCGACGCAAAACTTGGCGTCTTTACGTACTCGCTGGTTAAATCTCCGACGGTAAATTGGTAGCGGTTGGTTCCGCCAACGAGTGTTCCAGCAACGCTGATTGCAGCCTTGTTGGTCAGGTGCAAGGGACCAAGATTGGTGATGCCGTCGGTCGTGGTGCCGTCATACATCGCTGAGTTGGCTTCGCCGGTCAGCGGCGAATTGTTGGGCATTCCGTTGATTTGAATACCGTTGGTTGCATAGCGAATGTCTGCAAATTGAACGGTCGAGCCACCGAATTCCTGTTGATCTCGGAGGCGGATTTGAGCCGTGTAGGATCCGGAAGTGATACCACCGGTAGCTTGATCGATATTGGTGCTCTTGGAGCGAACTCGGAAGAAGTAGGTGCTCGGAGCGCCCGACAATCCCGGCAAGAGAACCCTCAAGCCTGCGTCCTTGGTGTTGGTCGTCCCATCCTCTTTGAGCAATCCCGATGCATTCCTACGGGCCGTTGAGCGGGTTCGCTGAACGATCGGATTAACGTGATCGGCGATGATCGACGGATCCTTAAACAACAGCGACGGATTGGTTTGCTCAGCGGTACTATCGTCAGAGCGGGCAAGCAAGTCCCCGTTGGCATTTAGGATCTCGATGACTGTATCGAGGGTTACTTGGGTGTAATCGATATCAAACCAGACTTCGGTTCCAGCAGTGCCGCTAAAGCTGTAGAGGTCTTGATCGCCCGGTTCGCTCAGTACGCCCTGGATCGTAAAACCGAGAACTAGGTTTTCATCGGTCGTTGAAGTGTTGGGTGCTAAAGCACCCAGGAACTGCGCTGTCAAGACTGAGTCATTGATCCCGGGGGCTACCACATTCCTCGATTCGGTCTCCAGGACTGTCGTCACGTTGCGATCGTTGCTGAAGGAATCGAAAAGCAAACTTCGCCAATCACCTGCTCGAGGGATACTAGCGATTCCATCATTGTTGGTGTCGGTTTGCGGACGTCCGTCAGGTTGGGTGCCAGCCCCAACGCTATCGTCACGAAGGCTCGTCAGCACGACCGGGAAGCCTGGCATGCCGATGACTTGAACAGTCCCCCCAACGCGATCGCTGATGCTGGAGAAATTGCCGGTTGCGGTAAAGCCAGTCCCTCGCTCTTGATCAAAGTTCGAGCCTTGACCTTCCATCTTGATAACCAAGGATTCATTGATGGCGCTTTGCAATCGCAGACCACCGACATGCTGCAAGTTTCCTACAGTGATCGAATCAAACAGGACGTGCACAATATCGGTGTCGTCCCAAACGCTTTCGGTCGTCATTGAGTTCCGCTGAAGATCTCTAACCGCAAGGTTATCTTCGGCACGGTCGTTTGTCGAAGCATCGGCACGGATTTCCAGCCCATTGATGCTGTTGTTGAAGAATCGATTGCCACGGAACAAAGGTCCACGATTCCAATCAAGAGTTCTATCTCGCTCGACGCTACCGGTTTGGCGACCTAGGTCACCGCGCAACTCCGCATCCATGGAATTGGCATCAAGGGTGATGGCCGTTCCGATATTGTTTTGGAATGTGTTATTGAGAAAAATCGGCTGCGTGCCACGTGCAAAGACGGTCGCACCCCGACTGTTGTTATTTCCGAAAGGATAGTTCTCATTGGCCGGTCGTCCAAGCCGGTCGATGGGTCCTTGGCCGCCCATACCGTTGCCATTGTTCTCGAATACCGAGTTGGCGATTCGAGCATCGGCTTGTTGCAATTCAATAGGACTAAACGCCTTGAAGGTTCCTTCCAAACGAGAGATACCACCGGCGTAAGCGACAACGGCGTTATCAATGCTCAGGTTAGCTCCTGGAGATGCGTAAATACCGCTCCAATCTTGGACCTTCGCATCCGCCGAAGCATTGAGTCCATTGTTGTTGGTATCGAACGTTCCGCCCGCTCCGAAGCGATCATCTTGTTTGCTGGTGAACACGACCCGGCTACCATCGACACCCTCAGCCAAAAGCTGTGTGCTGTGGCCAAGCTCAATACGGGCCCCTTCGAGTTTGGCGATCAATCCCGGATCCATCACCAACGAAGCATCCAGCCGGGGCCGGATATTGCCCGATGTCTCTACACTCAAGGTTCCGGGCAACGATGTGCCGTTGTCAATGATGCTTGTGATGGCAGGGTCGCGCAAGTCCGCCACCAAGCTATAGGGCCCGACACCCCCCACAGCGCTTCGATAAACCCTTCTTCCTGCGAAACCGGTTTGAACACTTGGGAGCGAAGTTAGCCGAATCGAGCGATTCGCAGGAATAGAACCAACAGCAGGAGTGGTCGTCGCAGACGACGTTGCGTTGGAGGCCAAGCTTTCGCGGCCCACGTCGTCCACCATCACGATCCTATAATTGAACGCGCCGATGGGCAAGGTTCCGCCTGCTGTGGCGTTGACGCCGACAGAGCTGACCACGGGACGATCCAAAAGCAAGGTGGCTTGCGCATCGCTTGGGTCCGAAAGAACTCCGCCTCGATCTGTGTAAGTCGTTGAAGTTCCATCGAGTTCAGCGACGAGTCTGTAGGCTCCACCGACCGAATCGGCTCGGTAGAGTCTACGCGCCACATATTCACCCGACACACCAGGAAGCCCGATGAAGCGTACTGCCGTTTGGCCGCCAGCTAAACTCAACCGTGGGGTGGCTTCCGAAGGAGGTGTTTCGTAACCGTTGTTGTCGACAAAGGTCAGCTTGTACTGATAATCTCCCGGCGTGAGGCTTCCTCCTAACGAAGGTGCTAGGGAGATCAAGTTCGACGGAGCGATCGTGCTGTCTAGCAGACCGCCACCTGGGTTCCCTGAAACGACAATGTTCTCAGCGATCACGTGAACAATATCGGTGTCGTTGAATCGACCAGGTACTGTCAGTTGTTTGAGCTCACCTCCAGCGGGTGTTGAGACCTTGATAAAGATGCCGTTGATCGAGTTGTTGATCAGCAGGTTATCATGGATCTCAGGACCGACCCGGTCATAATCGGGCGTGAAAGCACCCTTGCGCTGATACCGAACATCGCTAAAGAGGGTTTCTTCGAAGCTGTCCGGAGTAGCACTCATGGCCGAATCGGCTGCGTTAGTGATTCGGTTGAACGTCACCGTCGGACGCATGTCAGCAATTTGGATGCTGTTGACTGTTTGCTGTACCGAGTCGATCACCACCGAGCTGGATCCACCATAGCGAATATCCGCATAGTTGACGTACTGGCGGAAGACACCTTCGTCCTCGAGGTCAAAGCGTCCGACCGATTTATCCAAATCGCGTTTGAAGACCAATCCACCCCAATCGCCCGGTGCGGGGACCGTCGTAGGAGCGTAGTTATCAAGACCTATCGACTGGTCCAGCCACGAGGTGAAAAAGACGCTGCCGGTTGCATCGGTCCCGTCAGTGGCTTTCAACGCGTTTCCGCTGCGATCCAACAACTTAGGTGTCCCGAGGACTTGCAAGGCTCCACCGCTGCGATCCACACCTAGGGTCGAGCTACCTACTCCGATACGACTGCGACGCATCTTGAAGACTGCCCCAGCATCGACCATGACGTTGACGCCCTTGGGCACGTCCATGGTAGATCCATCCGAGAGGACAGAACCTGCTAGAACGCCAAAACCCACTTCGTAGGCAAAGTTATCGCCAACGGTCTCAAGCTTTCCGTCAGCACCACCGTTGCCAACGATCCGAACGATATCCCCTGGAACAGTTGCAGCAAAGGCGTTTGCCACACCGGCACCGGAGATGTTATTGAACGGTTTGGCAAGCGAACCATCGGCATTGGGCCCAGCGGACTTGTCGACAAAAATCATCTTGCCCGATAAGTCTATGGCCGTCAGGCCGTTGGACAGTTGAACTAGGCGTTCGCCGCGAAGAGTCACGCGTGCTCCATTGGGAACGGCCGTCACACCCAACTCGGTACGGGCGTTGATCGCGTTTGCAAGAGCATTTGCCAAGTCACCTGCTGTGCTTGTCGAATTGAAGATCACAGCGGTGTTACCGACACCGACGATCGGATCGAGGCTAAATTCGAAACGACGAACGACACCATTGCCGCCGGTAACGGTGACAATTCGGGTATCCAAAGATGCGGTTCCACCGGAGTTGAATCGCATCACGCGATCCAAAGGCCTGGTCTCAAACCAGTAGTTGTAGACTCCTCCAGGAACTCCATCTCCATCGCCGTCGAACGTGACGTTCAAATCACCGCTGCCGTTATCGACGTCCTGAAGGGTATCGGATCCATCGGTTTGAGCACGGAAAGTGACCCGCAGATCGTACCTGCCTTGGGTCTTTCCTCCATTACCTGTTCCAGGAACAGACGCATCGTATTTGTCATTGCCCGAGGCGGAGATTCCGATGTAATAAACACCTGAATCGAGATTCATCCGAATCAAGGAATCTTTGCCAAAGTAATCGTCGTTTTGGGCGATCAAGTTGATATTGCCACCGGTCAAAATGATCGGCGAATACGTGATATCCTTGTTACCGATTTTGGTGGCGCGATCCCCCTTGAGCAAATCGACCCTGACCAAGGATCTTGCAGACGGATCGTTGTCCAGGGCCCTTAGGAATTCCTCAAGGGTTGACTCGCTGCCGACGGTCGAATTCAAATCGATCGAGATCGCATTGGGGAACGTATTGACGATCGGTTGGGCTCCAACACCCCTGTTCGAACGAGTGACAAACACCAACAAATTGTTGCCAAGTTTGCCCGGCTGAACTGCCGTGAACTTGACTTCGATCCCGCCCCCTGCACCCAAATTAGAAACCGCAGTGGCTTGAGTTCGTTTATACAGAGCCAATCGAGTGTCTAGAGGACTGCTGCTTGCAAGCCGTTCTGCAAGCGACTCGACGACCAATGCACCTTGGCGAGACTGACCGTTGGGACCAAAGTCGATGTCAAAGCGATACAGATCGATGTCGCTGCCTTCGGACCGATGCAGGTAGTTGGCCCTAAGAACATCCAGATTGCCTGGGAAGATCGGCTCGAAGTTGCGGTTAGACGTGGTAGGGAAGTTGATGAATCCTGCATTGAAGTTCATCAAGGTGGAAGGATCCGCATCACCGGCCCGAGAAAGACCAAGCATCAATCCGATACTGGCCATCGCAGCTCTGGTGAAGTTCTCTCCGTAGTTGTCGTTCCAAGTATTGTCGGCCGAGAAGACCGCCAAGCTATTTTGGTAGGCTGGATCGATCCGAACGCCCCAACCACCGCTGGCAGCATTTTCGACGGTCAATCCACCCGAGGGCAGGGCAGCCAAAGCACCTAAGGCCATCGTAAAGCCGCTGTCGGGTGTTTCAACAAACTGAACGCCGATCTGCTCAGACCACAGCGAGAATGCTTCACGTATCCGCGCACGTTGTTTCTCGGTTATCGCATTGGATTGCGAGGCACCGGCTACGGATCCATACGCGTTCTTGAAGTTGTAATAAATCGTTCGAATACCGTTAAAATTGTCACCGGTGAACGCTGGATTGATATAGTTTTCGAAAGCTTCTGGAACGTTGCGAACCCCAGGATCATTGTTGGCACCGATCAGATCCAATGCATGGACTTCCGGATCGATATTCGATGTCAAAAGCAGGCTCGTCAGCGGAACGTCCTTTGAGCCTAAAGTGCCAAGATTCGTCGAAGTGTCGAAGGAGGAACCAAGTCCAACCAGTGCGATCGGCGAGTAGTTGATCACGCGATTGCCCACCACGGTCGTTCCGACGCTGCCTGGTTCGAGCGTGACGGTCATCAGCGGAGAGGATACCGTCGATACGTTCAATGCATCGACGATTTCGTTGGCGGTTACGTCCGCCCTAGCCATATCGACGACGATCACTCCACCGACACTGCTGACCGTTGGCGTGCCGCCAACAAGCGAGTTGACAAAGGAGACTTGCAATCCCGAGCCGGCTTCACCAAGTGTTTTGGCAGCGAATCGGAGTTTGACTGCGCCGTTGGTGTTCAGGTCGGAGATCGCCGTCGCGGCAGCTTCGCTGCGAACGGGCTGGAACGGGGTGGTTTCCCGAGTGCCAATTCGAAGTCGGAAACTGCTTGAAGGGATAAACGGTCCTGGGAGTAAGTCGATGTCCGATGAGAACCGCAAGGTTGCAGTATTGGCCGAAGCATTGTAAGTAACTCGCTCAGGCTTGAAGGTGATATCGTCGGTATTGCGAACGGTATTGGCAGTGTAATGAAGCTGATAGAAATCAGGATTCTCAGCGCTACCTGCGGTGGGATTACCCAGCGAGTCATTCTCGACGTAGAGCTTCTCATTGTCGAAGTACACGATAATCGTGTCGCGACGTTGCTCTAATACACCCAAATTGTTGCGCACAACCGGTTGGGGAACCACGGCCGTGACTTTAGAACCAAGATCGATGCGGAACTCAATCGTATCCTGGCGAGTGTTGGCATCGCGAGGAACAAACAGATCGCCGCTGGTATTACGAAGTCCAGTGATGCCCCGCAGAGCATCGTCAAATCCATAGACCTCCAATCGGTAGTTGTCATCGGGAAGGTTTTCCGCAAACCGCAACGTGACTTCGTTCTCGTTAGGACGATCGCCGATGATCACCGCACCTGGGTTGATGACAACGTCGTTGCTCTTGGCAAGCTGGATTGGTGAATAGGTCGCAGGGTCGGCACTTCCAAGAACCGTCGATGCGAACCCACCATTGATCTTTGCCGAAAGCTTCGAAGCCAACGGCGAGGATGGCGAGTTGATAAAATCAACCAGTTGCTGTGCAGTTGCAGTCGATCCGGTTCGGGAATTGAGCACCAAGCTGATGACGCTTCCAGAAATGCTAAGTTGTGGAGGGGCACCTGCTCCAAGGTCGGCCCTGGAAACGTTGATCTGGAACGAATCGGTTGCGTTCCTTGAAGTCAGCTGGATATCCACCTTGCCGTTGGTGCCAAAATCGCTCGAAGCGCTTGGAAGCCCAAAAGATCCGTCGCCACCGGCTCGTGTCACACGAATACCGCTGACGGTCGAGGGATCGATGATTTGCGCATCATCGAACCGGAAAGTCAGCTCGCGGGGGGAAACCGTACGGATCGATCCGTTCTCGATCAATTCGCTGTTGTTGGGCTGAACACCGATAAGAATCGGCCCTGTAGATGTTTTGGCTTCAGCCTCGATCCTCAGGCTATACATTTGGGTCTCGCCGGCTGTCCCTGCAAGCACCCGTAGGAAGTAGGCTCCTGGATTAAGATTTGGGCTCTGTAAAATCTCGGGTAAGCCCGCTGCAGAAGTGTTTGCAACAGCTACAACTTCCCCTGAGAGCTTCTCTATTTGGAACGATAAATTGCGATATAACAGGGAGTTAACCGTAGAAATCTGACCGCCTTGAGGACCTACGTCGTATTGTCTTCCCTCAGGCGTTAATGTGATCCTCTTTACCTTTGCACTTCCGACAGTGAAGAGAAACACATCGGTATCTTCGCTCCTATCGATCGAAAGGTCGCTAAACTGATTGACTCCATTGCCCAAGAGCCCCAGATTAGATGCTTGGCTAGTCGCATCATTTTGCTCGTAGGTGTCACCGTAAAGCGTTTGGGTAGCGATGATGTCGTCGAGTTGCGCGCCGTAGTAGGCAAACGACACAAAGGGCTCCATAAGCTTGGTCTGATCGGTAGGAATCACGTGACCCAACCCGATACCGTGCCCAATTTCGTGAGACAAAACGTTGTGGAATCCGCGGTTCTCGCCGTTGGCACCGTCGGAGTTTAGCGAATAGAAGTTGTCCGAAGTATCGATGACCATGTCGCCATCAGTTCCGGTGTTGCCGCTACCAGTCGGGTAGAAAGCAAACCCGAGAATCCCCGAGTTTCCATCGATGGCGTTTCCACCGACTCGCATATCGCCTCGCACACCGATCACGCCGCGCGCAGCGGCGCTGTACGCAGCACCGTCATCATTGGGTTCGTAGATGAAGTTAAGGCCCGAGGCGCTTGCCCAGTTCTCGTAAGTCCTACGAACGAGGTTGAACCAGGGACGGTTAGCAACCGGACCGGGAGCCGAGCCGTAGATCCCATCCATGAATGCGATGAAGTTCGATGGGGCAAGTCCACCGTTGATGTTGCTAACCTGAGTACCATCTGGAACGATACTCCAAGAGACCGTTGCAGGATCACCGTTGTTTGGACTCGATCCACCCACGGGATTGACCCAACGATTCCCCGAGAGGTTGATGTTCCCACCACCGCCGGCACCACCTGCCCCTCCTAAAATGTTGTTGCCCCCACCGCCATTGGCACCACCGCCGTTGTTACCCCCATCTCCGGAGTTCAGCCCACGGAGTTGGTCCGACATCCTTTGGAAGTAAGCCGGATCGGTGCCTGCATCGAAAATGCCAGCAGCATCCATCACCTCGCGACGCTCAAGCTGCTCGCACAGCAGAGAGCGGAAGCTCATACGACGAGTCGATCGCTCGGTGGAAGGGTGACGGTTCTTGGACCTGGATTCATCAATTCCCATTTGCGGTAAACCTTCATACCAATTCGGATTGGCGGGTCACAACGGCAGGAAATCCGCCTTTGAAGGAGGATTGCCCACAGAACATTTGCGTTTGAGTATAATTTGGGGGAGTCTGGATGCAACTTTCGAGCCTACGGACATTTACGACCTGCAAACAGTTCCAGGTCGACCCAAGTGTCCAAGGGCTGTTGTGTTGATCTCGGAAGCCAATTTCCCGGAGTCCAACTCGGCAATTCCCGACGCCAACATTGAATTCCTTGAAAAACTTCCTAGACCTACGGACAAAACGATCCTGAGGCCTATAACGTGGATTTGGATGCCAGAGTGATGGATAAGTTCCCATTAGATCCCAGGAAAGGCCTAACGAAGGAGTCCAAAGTGCTGATTTCACCCTTTGTAATCCTTCATCATACCGGACATGTTTCACTCGAGCGTGGGGACCACTGGGACTGGCTGATCAAAATCCCAGAGTATTTCCTATCAGAATTAGCGCCTCGGATGCAAGCGAACCCAAGCGATCAAAACCTGGGATTATTGACTTTTGCTAGCGAAAACCATCCCAGCCAATGGTCCAGCGGGACTCGCTTTTGGAGATTAGCTCCTCATCGCAACCTGTACATGGAGTACGAAGGCAAGATCTCGCAGGGGCGTGGAAACGTCAAGCGAATTGCTAGCGGACAGTTGCATTGGATTTTTCTGAGCGATTTTCTGCTCCAGTTCCACTTGTTCGGATTGGGTTGGTTGGATGACTGCCAAAACCGGACAACTTTCGGGGGGGCTTCCACCAATTCGAGCTCAGGACAATACTCTTTGGCTTACGATCTGCCGGGCCATTCGAGCTCGGATTCTCGGCAAACTCCCCTTCCGTGGTCAGCAAG
>JAGWZB010000150.1 GCA_018969045.1 Planctomycetota bacterium
CACACTGGCAAGCACATCCTGACCGACCGACATCCCCGCATCACCTCGCAACTCCTTGATGAACTTCTTGGGCTCACCCTCAGACTTAGGAGCCAAGGCCAAACCAGCCTTTTGAAGCTTCGCAGATCGCTTGCTAGATATATCAGCCACATGCCCCCGTTCCGATCGGGAGGCCAACCTTCGGGGCTTATCCAAAAACCCTAGCTGAACCGCATCGTAACCATCGCGATCCACGGTCTTTACCTGCAACACCTTACAAGGCCCGGCTTCAATCACAGTCACCGGCACGATGCTACCATCGGGCTGAAATATCTGCGTCATGCCGATTTTACGGCCAAGGATACCTTTTCTCATGTTTCAGTTCCGTGAATCGTTGCTTCGCAGGACTTGCCGAACCATCGCGACTCTGGTCGCTTGTCGACAGTTACCCCCGAAACATCCGCACCATACGAGGAAAACCTTTGAGGAAAACTCAAATCGGGAACACCCCGAACCACCATCAACCCTCAGACCACTATCTGGAGGTCGCCTTGATCTTAATATCAACCCCAGCAGGCAAACTCAACTTATTGAGCGCCTCGATCGTCCTGGCAGTGGCTTGCTTGATGTCAATCAGACGCTTGTGAGTCCGAATCTCGAATTGCTGACGAGCCTTCTTGTCAATATTCGGACCAGAAAGAACTGTGTACTTCTCGATTCGAGTCGGCAAAGGAATCGGACCGTGCACCTCAGAGTGCGTCCGCTTGGCCGTCTCGACAATTTCGAGGGCACTTTGATCCAAGACCGCATGATCATAAGCTTCCATGCGTATCCTGATGACTTCGTGCGATCCTGACACAGTTAACCTACCTCATCTAAAGCTATTCTCAACGCGCAGTTGTCTTTTCCAAGCCTTCACTCGGACGCTCCACGCTCAAACAAGCCTCCTCAGGCGAGAAGGGAGCGAGAGTTTAAGAGGGCGTGAAATCTTCGTCAACCACAAATCAAAATATTTGGGAAATAATGACAGCTATTCTCGGTTTCTGCCACGTTTTCCCCCCGTCACTAAAAAGAAACAACCGCTGGCTCTCGACAGCGGTTTTTTCTTTTTGCTTTGCTTTCATTGAATCGGCCCGATGGGCTGCGATTCGTCGAAGTGATTACTTGCCAGCCCCCAATCCTGGTCCGCCAGCACCCGCGCCACCAAGCCCCGGCCCGCCACCTGGACCACCTAAGCCTGGTCCACCGCCGCCGAGCCCACCCAGGCCGCCTAAGCCACCAAGCCCTCCAGGACCACCAGGTCCACCACCCATACCCCCAAGGCCTCCGCCCATGCCACCTGGTCCTGCGCCACCACCATCGTTGCGCAAGCCGCCTCCCAGTGGGCCAATGGCTGGTTTGTCAGGTTGTGTGAACATTCCAAATCCGGTGAAGTCATCGAATTCACGGAGAACGACAATCCGCCCTGAATCCGGATCAAAAGCAACCGAATCCGAACCGCTCTTGAGCGTTGGATCCTTAGGTAGCTTCATCTCCAAAGGCTGCATGCCATGCATGTCGATCACGGTCAAAAAGACTTTTCCATCTCGCTTTTCCACTGCCTTTATCTGCTTGGTAATCGGATGGATGATCTCCAAAGGAACGTCTTTGCCCTGCTCCTTGATCGGCTGTCCGAACACATGGCCTCGACCTACCGTTTCTTTGCGAGGCAAGTAACTTGCTAGCTTCGGATCGTACTCGGCAAAGACCATCTCGCCCTTGGGCGGGAAGGATTCAAACCACCTTTTTTGCGAATCAGGAGCGTAGGCGACGTTCAGGTCGCTCATGTAGGCCTCTGCCAATCGCTTGGTTGAAACCGGGCCAGAGGGATCTGACCAAGCAGTCTTTCTTGCCGAATTACGCTTGTAGTAGGTCTCTCGCCCGTCTTTGTCCTTCTCCGGTTTGAAAGCTTCCCTGTCTTGCTTTTCTTTAACAAGCAAGTCTTGGACTCGACGCAGAGTTCCACTGGCCGAATCAAGGACCGCGGATCGAGGCTGGATCGAAGCCGATTCGGGGAAGTTCGGGTCAACCATCAACAGCCGAACCCTGTAACGATAGATTCGGTTTGGCTTGGCTTCAAAATCGTAAAACCTAACCAATTTGTATTTCGTGGATGGAAGCTCTCTTGGGATTTCTTCGCGGGCAGGACCCGACGCAGCTCCCCCAGCTCCACCCAATCCACCGCCAAAGCCTGGAGGGCCGCCTGATCCTAATCCACCAAAGCCTCCCGGGGCAGATCCGCCACCGTAGCCTGCAGGGGGTCCTCCCGCTCCTGCCCCGCCACCGTAGCCTGCAGGTGGTCCGCCCGCTCCTGCTCCGCCGCCGTAGCCTGCTGGTGGTCCGCCTGCTCCTGCTCCGCCACCATAGCCTGCTGGTGGTCCGCCTGCTCCTGCTCCGCCTCCATAACCTGCAGGTGGTCCGCCACCTCCATACCCTGCGGGAGCACCGCCAGCGGGACCGGCGCCAAAACCACCAGAAGCCCCACTCTCTGGTTCGCCTCCTGACTCACCTTCAAAACCGCTACTTCCTCCCCCACCTAATCCACCCATTGGTCCCCCAGGTCCCGCAGGTGCTTGGAATCCTCCACCGCCCAATCCAGCTTTGGGTATCTCGCTGTGGGAAACTAAATCTCTATAGTTTTTCAACAAAAGCGGAGGGACTGGAATCGTGATATTGGGCGTCGTCCACCCTCCGTCGGCTACCTCCGGCGCAGTTCCCAGCCAAACATTCTTGGCCAAGTCCTTGAGTCGCTCAGAACCAGCATTGGGCAAGGCTTGCCAATCCGTCTCCTGAACTTGTTTGGTCGGATCGTCGGTAACATCGATCCTCTCGACCTCGAATCCAACATAGTTGGGTGTGTCTCGACCGGGCATGACATTGCCCCCCGGAGATAACTTGCTCCTGTACTCTTTCTCCATGTCTTGGTGCGGCACGATCGCCATCACACTGACAAACCCAATGTCTCGAGGACCGATCGATTTGCGTTTTGGATCATTGGGATTGGACGGCCCGAGCGTATGGGAAGGGAAACCTTGATCATACCCCGCAGCCAAATAACGCTTCGCAGCGACTGCCCCTCCACCTAATCCACCACCGGCTCCGGGAGGACCCCCAAATCCCGGAGGCCCACCGCCACCCATCAATCCAGGAGGACCACTTTCGCCCTCCGAACCACCGCCGAAGCGACCTCCTCGGTCTCGATCGTCTCTTCTCCTTACTGGAGCTTTGGGCTCCTCGGCATCTTTGAGCTTATCAAGATACTCGACCAATTGCGCGTTTGCATTGCCTACGACAATAGGTCCATAATAGTAATTGGCTTCCAAGGATGTTGCTGGCAGGATATCCGGATCGGAACGATATCCGGTAATCCTCGCTCCCGGGACAGGAATCTCAGGGCGATAAAGATCCTTCGGAATCGGCTTGGTAGAGTCGATCGATTTTTCAGCATAGCTCACATCGATAACCCCCTTGACCCGAGCTTCTTCATCCTTGATCGCGTCCCAATGATTCTCCCGAATCTGACTGAGCACTTGGCTGGCTTTGTCCGAGAGCTTCTTGGGATCTTTGCTCGACTCGATCGACTTGGATGTCATCCCCAAGTAGACCAATCCTGCGCTGAGCAGCAGCATCAAGCCAAATACAAACTTCTCGACATGATAGAGCATGAACTCCTTGGCATTAAAACTCCCTTTGGATTTCGACTTGGTCTTGGCCGTCGATTTTTCTTCGGCCTTAGACTCCACTGGCTTAGCGTCTGCGTCGTCTTTGTTTTTCTTTTTTCCGAACATAAACGAACTCCTTGGTAGATGGTCCTGCTAGTTGTTTTCCGCAGGGGGATTGGCCGGTGGATTGGTCGAAGGATCTGCCGCAGGCGCACTGGGATCTGCCGCGGGGGCACTGGGGTCTGCAGCAGGCGCATTAGGATCGGCAGCAGGCGCACTGGGATCTGCCGCAGGCGCACTGGGTTCCGTTGATGGTGCATTGGGATCCGCCCCTGGAACACTCGGGTCAGCTGCCGGTGGATTGGGGTTGGCCGCTGGCGGATTTGCCGCAGCCGGCGGAGCAGCTTGAGCATTGGCATCAACAGCCGGTCCGGCCGCTGCCGCTGGCTCTTCGGCCGTTTTCGTGCTGCTTAAGTTCGCTGGCGGGTTGAACAAGTAGATGAGTCCAAAAATTTCCACTGGAACTTCGCCGTTGCTAGATCGGTTGGAAGCGCCCCCTCCAAGCGAGCCCATACCGGGCATGGCGCCACCTTCGCCCGACTCTGGCTCATCGCCGTCGCTTCTTAGTTCTGCACCCGAGCCACCTGCGCCAGCGGCCCCCAGGCCTGGCATGCTGCCCTCTTCTCCGCCTCCACCGAATCCACCAGCAGCCCCGCCGCTACCTGCAGCCCCGCCACTGGATGCCGACTCGGTGTTGTAGCGGACCTGAAGCACCTCGAGCATCATCTTGCCATTCCCGCATTCGGTGATCAGGCGTCCAAGCTGAGATTCGTCGATCTTTAGCCGCATCCTCACTGGGATTCTCTTTGCCACTGCGATGACCGCATCGGTTGCATTCTGCAAATTCATAGCCCCGCGAAGCTGGGTACCCGTCAATGGTTTGAACGATGTATCAACATAGCGACCTTCGGCTGGATCTTTAGCCCTAGCAGCACCAGCAGGAACCATGGAACCTCCCTTTCCGCCTCCACCCATTCCGTATCCTGCCGGCGGGCCTCCGGCACCGCCACCTGCATAATCGCCAGGCGGGCCACCACCCATCATCCCGCCCATCATGCCACCCATCCCCCCGGCGGCACCTGCCCCCGATCCAGATAGCGCACCTGCATCGCGACTGGCCTTCGAGCCCCAACGAATCCATTCGATTTCTCGCACCACAGCTTGAAAGTTCTCTTTGGCCTCCGCGTTGGTGTTCGCAAGAATATCCATCAAACCTCTGAGGATCCAAATATCCTCCTGGGTGTAATAAATCTCATGGATCGTCGGTGGTGTGGACCGAGCGTACCAAGGCATCGCAGTGGAGATCAGTTCTTTTTGAGATGTTTCGGACCATCGAACCAAATCCTTGGTGTCATCGGCCTTCGCAGCCCCACCTGCCCCGAAACCGCCCGGGGCAAAACTTCCACCGCTTGGAGGCTCAAAGCCACCCATCCCAGGTGCCATCGCCTTCTGGTCGAGTACGAACTTCCAAGTGCTTCCGATGCGCTTAGCAAGGGCTGGAAATTCAGGTTCGATATAGTCTTTGTAGACCTTTCGATCCTGAACGGTGATTTGATCCAACGGAGCTGGAATGGTCTCTGGCAACGGAAAAGCTACCTTTTTTTCAAAGGGCCTCAAATTGTCAAAAATCTCATGCACCTTTGGAAACTGAAAGGCATTTTGAGGCCAAGTCAGAAACTCTTTTTGTCGTTCGTACTGGAACTGCCAAGCTTGGTCGACATCCGAGACGAGCCCTTCGAGACGCTTTTCCATCTGGCTGTGGGACATCTCATTGGGATGCGTGGCCGTCTTGCCTCCGACCTCATTGATCTTTGAGAAAACGCCGTTGATCGTGCTGATCCGTTGCGAAATCTCCGAATACATGCTGGTCGACGTCAAATAGAAAATCACGCTTGAGAGCAGTAGCACAAGCCCTGAGATGATCCAGAACGAGTATTTGGCGATCTCTTTGAGGTAGCGTTTCAAGTCATCCATGGGAATTCTCCAAGTCGGATAGCTTTATCGGTGTATTTCTTATTTTTTCAGGGTTTTGAAGTGCGATCCGGTTGATGGGTCCGTACTTCTATTGCTTTGTTTTCGTTCATTGGGTGTCTGACTGTGGGCCTTTGAACATGGCTAGACCCACAGGGATCAACCTCCGCTTTCGGGCTCAAAACCACCTGCTGGTGCCGCAGGTGCTGGTGCCGAAGCAGCAGCAGGACCGGTGATATTGGCCAACTCACCGGGTTTCCAAGCAAACTGAACCACAAAATCGAACTTCGGGGCTGGAAAATCCGGCGGCACGATGTTGCCTTGTGCATCTTTGATCTCCGGTAAAGAGGTTCCCCCACCGGCTCCTCCGCCCGAAGGCCCACCGCCAGCCACACCACCACCGGTCCCAAGCCCGCCACCTAGCCCAAGTCCGCCGCCCGATTCGGGCTCCGACCCGCCACCAGCAGCACCCCCGGCGCCAAGACTAGGCCCTCCACCAAAACCTCCGCTTCCAGTGAGCGAAGGCCCCCCGCCAGGTCCACCGGTACCAAAACCTGCCGGTGCTCGGATCCCACGTTCCTCCAGCAATCGAATGTATTCCGGATTGGGAACCTTAAAATCAC
The DNA here is from genome assembly GCA_018969045.1 of Planctomycetota bacterium. Taxonomy (GTDB): domain Bacteria; phylum Planctomycetota; class Planctomycetia; order Pirellulales; family Pirellulaceae; genus JBKCUI01. The sequence goes on from JAGWZB010000150.1 coordinate 6,335, forward strand.
GTTTGGGTTGAGCCGTCCGATTGATCAATACCGGACGACGCACTCCCAAGTCGTACATCGAGACCTCTCGCTCCTCGCCCGGCTTGTCACCTGGCAATTTTGCGGTTCCGTTTTCCAAGAACTCCACTAGGTAGTTGGTAACGTGAGCAGCCCCCTCTCGACCCTTCTTCTCGGTCCCATTGTAATAGTGATACCCTTTGATCTCGATGACCCAACCTGGTCCGGTCGGATCGGGATCCTTGTCTGCAGGACGCTTGATTTTCGCAAAACCAGCCTGCTCGCGAGACTTCAGGTCCTCTTGATAGCTCTGCTTCAATGCCGGTTTGTACCAATTAGCCAAACTGTCGAAGTACATCTGCTCGACACTGGTGATATGAAATTCCATCCGATCCTTGTAAGGACGTTCCTGGGGAGTTTTCTCCATGAGCACCGGGTCTCGCTGCATGGCTTGCTCCAACGCCTCGTAAAGCTCAAGGCACATAAGCCGCTGCTGAGCCCCCTTGCTGACCTCAACGCCCACGCTCTTGTATAGATTCAGCTTACCCTTGAACTCCTCATCCTTGGTGAATTCATCTTTCGAGTTCTTGTCGACGTTCGAAACACTGCTTTCGGCACTTTGCCAAAGGTCTGGCCGAAGCGGTCGATAGGCTTGTCCCAACATCGCGTGATGGGTTGCAAATCCAACCAAAAGCAAGGACAAAGCTCCAACAGCCCAAGGTTTCTTGTTGCGGATCACGCGATCTAAGACAATGTCGCGTGGCAACAGATTCGTATGCATCGGGCCGCGATTAAGCAGTTGCAGACACAGACCGTAGACGACCCCATAAGCCGCCGCGTTCTCCTTGAACTGCTGAGCACCAAGGACCTCCGATCCAGTCAACTTGGGAAATCGGTCATACAGATCAACATCCATCCCCAAGTTTTTGTTCAGAAACTGCAACAATCCCGGCATTTTTGCCGTATTGCCCATCACCAAGATACCGTCAAGCTCGGCCTTTTTATTGAGCGATTTGTAGAAACTCAGCGACCGCTGTATCTCGGTGACCATGTCATTGAACACCGGACGCATGGCTTGAAAAACCAACTTCGGATCGTCAGCCTGCATGGCATTCTTTTTCAAGTGCTCCGCCTTGGCAAACGTCAACTTCAAGTCTTTGGTCAATTGGCGGGTGAAGTGATTTCCACCGATGGGAACAGAACGCTGCCAAACTCGAAATCCATTGGTTACCAACAAATCGCTTGCATCGGTCCCGATGCTGAGCACCACGGAATTCTTCGGTGGCCTGTCGGGATCGAATTCCTCGGTAGCCATCGATTCGGCAAACCGCTCATGGGCAACCATATTGTAGATGCTCATCGGAGCCAATTGCACCAAATCGATATCGATCCCCTTGTCTCGGTAAGGCTTTAATGCCCGAAAAACCGCTTCCTTCTTCATCGCAAACAATCCGACTTCACTCTCCAGCGCGTAGCCCTCTTCGATCTGCGCGCCTTCCATTTGCTGGAAATCCCAAATCACGTCATTTAGATCAAAGGGGATTTGCTGCTTGGCCTCGTACTTGACGATGTCCCCAATCTTCTTGACCTCCACCGGTGGGGGCTTAAAAAATTTAGCCAAACCGCTCTGCCCAGGAACACTCACTGCGATCCTGGTGGTTCCGGTCAAGTCGTTGCGAGAGAGAAACTGACCCAACGCATCATGGATCAGGGCTTCGGGTTCAGCATCCGGTTGCGATAGAATCTTCGGATATTCGATAAAATCGAAGGTGTCGGCAACCACTTGATCACCTTCCAAGTGGCATCGAAGGGCCTTGAGTGAACTTTGTCCAATCTCAATTCCCCATACATGCTGAATCTTTTTCGCCATGACGCGAATTCTCCAAGCTACCTATAGACGAGCGAAGGGTTCAGGACCGTCTTGACGATCCCTAACCTCTTTATGTTATCGCGGATTCCCCAGCGCTGTCAAAACTTTACAGCCCCCTAACCCAAAAATGTGCCATTTCTATCACACTTCTCGACATTCTCCGCCTAGCCCCTCCGACCGGACTGACCCAGCCTAGCTCGTAACGGTACAATCCACTGCCTGCGTCGATTGAGCACCTGGGCTGCGAAGCTTCCCCAAACGATTCCAATTTTTCCAATTGTATTCGCACCATGACCATGGCCCCCGAACCCCGCGACCAGCCGTTTTGTCACCCAAACTGCCTATCGACACCCACTGGAACAGAGACCCTGATAAGGACCCTCATGCTGGCATCCCTTAGCGTCTTGGGCCTCCAGAATCTCCACGCCCAAACCAGTTCGCAGGCAATCCCGACCCCCCAAGAAAACGCCGTTACCGACCAAGATATCCAAGCGTGGATCGCTAAGCTCGGATCGGATTCTTACACCCAGCGTACCGAGGCCCTTAAACGCTTGGAATCCTATGGAACCCGGGCCCTAGACTCCTTGCGACTGGCCACACGGGACTCCGACCCCCAAATCGCCAACCAAGCCCGATTCTTGCTCCAAAGCACACAACTCCAATGGAATTGGAATTACGACTCGATCGAAACACGCAGAATCATCGAGGCTTATAAGCTAGCCAGCGTCAATGACAAACCCAAGCACATTCGAGAATTGGCACAACTGAGCAATTCTCACGGAATCGCTGCCCTATGCCGAATCTGCTGCTACGACTCAGATGAAATCCAATCCAAACTCGCTGCATTAGAACTTCTTACAAGGCTGAATCCCCGAAAGATTCCCGGAGTATCGGCCAATCCTGAGCTGAGTCCCAAATTTGATCCCCGCATCGTCGACGCCCTCTTGGACGCTCCAGCGGAGAATTCAACCCAGCAGATACTCACGGCCGTCGAGGGCTCGACGAGCCAAGCAGCCGCATGGGTCCGTTTGGCTTATTCCACATCGGAACCCTGGCCGCTAGATCGTTGGATGGCCATCCTGGATCAAGAACAGAAACTGGTCGAGGCCTCCAGCCCCCAAAGCCATGTACCTGTGTTTGTTTCGCTTGCGACTTGGGTTGCCCAACAAGCAATCCTTCATACGCAAAGCCGAGACGTCGCGAACCAAATCGCAGGGCGTCTACCCCCTATACTCCTATCGGGTGAACCCGACCCGGACTGGCTCGTTGGGTTTGCCCAATGGGCGATCGATGCGGAACTTCCCGAACTTGTCCTGCAACAGTACCTGCTGTTGCCAAAGCAATTCCCACAAACGGTTCCTCCCATTTTGCACTACCTCTTGGCCGAAAGCTTAGCCAAACAAGGCAAACAGCAAGTGGCAGATCAGATCGTTCAGTTCGCACTCGACCGCAAAGCTATCGTCCTGAACAAAGAGAATCTAAACGAACAAACTCTAAGCGTTCAAGAAGCACCCTCGACGATCGTACCGACAGAGAACAACCCACTTGAATTCCGATCGATCAACTTCAAATACGAGCGGACCAACTTGGCCCAATTGCTCATCAATCGCGGCCAGTTTCCTTGGGCCGAATCGGAGTTGCGCGAATCTCTCAAGGGGCTAGAAGATAGTCCAGACAGCATCGCCGTGATCGGCCTGCAACTGCTGGCCTCCATGCTCCATGAGCAAGATCGCGATGAAGATGCCGCCAAAGCCCTCGAAAAATGGATTTCCCGTTACGAATCTGAAAAACTCTTTCGCATGCAGGTTGAAAACTATCAGATCGACCTTGCCTCGAATTACTACCTGTTCGAAGGAAATCATCAGGCTCAAAAAGGCAACGAGCAAAAAGCCCGCGAAGCGTATTTCAAGTCGATCGCGCTTGCAAGCGACAACGTCGATGCTCTGATTGGACTTGCCCGCCTAAGCGAAACGCCTGAAGAGAAAAGACAGAGATTGGCCCAACAGGAGCAGTGCCAAAGCTCTCTGAAAAACGAAATCGATGCCATCGACCGAGACATGAGGCTAGCCAACCCAGTGTTCCAACCGATGGAAAAAAGACGGCTTGCCAATTCGCTCAACACACTCGCTTGGCTGATGATCAATACCCAAGCCGATCCGCGTGAAGCCCTCATGCTGAGCCGCCGCTCGTGCAATCTAGTCCCCGACCAATCTGCCTACCAAGACACGCTTGCTCACTGCCTGGATAAAAACGGCAACCCCAAAGAAGCCTTTCGAACACAAATCAAAGCCCTGACGCTCGAACCCCACCAACTGTCGCTTCAACGCGCTTTGGCTAGTTTTTACGAAAAAGCGGCCAAAGAAATCGACGATCAACCTTAATTCGTATCGTCACCCTTGGCGCTAGGGCCGTCATGACCAAGCTTGGGTATCAAGCCACCGACATCTCCTTTAAGCAGTCTTGCTTTGCGATAGTTG
>JAGWZB010000151.1 GCA_018969045.1 Planctomycetota bacterium
GCGAATCGCTATTCCAGAAGCGTTCAAGTAATGGCCGATTTGATCGGAGTGGATTCCATCGACCGCGAAAGAAACAATCCCTGTTTTGTTCTCGATCGATGGACCTAGTAGGCGCAGGCCCCGAATGCTACCAAGGCCTTCGATGGCCTTGCGAGCCAAGTGCCGCTCATGATCGAGGATCGCTTGGCTACCCACCCTAGTGAGGTATTCCAAAGCGGGTTTCATCGCGATCGCTTCGACGATCGGACCTGTCCCTGCTTCGAATCGATGCGGTAAGTCAGCGTGCACGAATCCGGTTTTGCTCACCGATTTGATCATGTTTCCACCACCGAGAAATGGAGGCATCGATTCGAGCAATTCGCGTTTTCCAAACAGCACGCCGATGCCCGTGGGTCCAAGCATCTTATGGCCACTAAATACAACCCAATCAGCGTCCCATTGCAATGCAGATACGCTGGCATGAGGGACACTCTGCGCCGCATCGACGAGCACTTTTGCACCCACGCGATGAGCCGCCTGGACAATGGCTCCAACGGGATTGATCGTCCCTAGGACATTGGAAACCGCAGTGAGTGCGACGATCTTGGTTCTTGGGCTCAGGATAGCATCGAGCGACTCGATATCGAGTTGGTAATCGTCGCGAACCTTAAGCCAACGGATTTGCGCCCCGGTTCGCTGGGCCAGTTGCTGCCATGGGACGATATTGGAGTGGTGTTCCATCTCGGTCAGGACGATTTCGTCGTCAGGTTTGAGATTCACATCTCCCCAACTTCGGGCTACCGTGTTGATCGACGCAGTCGTCCCAGAAGTAAAGATGACTTGGGCTGAGGATTCGGCTTGTAGCCAACTTGCCAAAGCCGTGCGAGCCTCTTCCATCGCCAGAGTCGTCTCGGCTGCAAGTTGATGACCACTGCGATGGACGTTTGCATAATGAGTTCGGTACACACGACTCATGCAGTCGATGACCGACGTTGGCCGCTGGGACGAAGCTGCATTGTCGAGGTAGGCCCAAGGTTTACCGCAAGGAAGCTTCTGGGCCAAAATCGGAAAGTCGGCTCGGCAAGACTCGATCGCTATGGCTGGCAAGGTCACAGGGTAACCCGAAACGAGTTTGGGTTTGGCAGCCAGTGGTTCGGCCACCAAGGAGGCTCCTTTGGCGATGGCGAGGATTCGCTGGACCATCGAATAGAGCCCATTGCTCCTCATGGGTGTCAGGAACGCCTTGAGTTGGATCTGGTTAAAAAAGTCTTCGACTGGGAATGAAAGAATTTCCGATGCTTTGCGACCAGAATAGGCTGCCAAGAGAATCGCGACCAACCCGCGGACCATCGGTGCATCGCTGGAGCCTCTGAAATCGATCTTGTCCCCATGCATACTGGGCACAAGCCAAACCATGCTTTGGCAACCCAGTACTCTGTAGTCTTCGGTCTGATACTCTTTGGGAAGATCAGGAATGGTTTGCCCGAGTTCGATCAGATAAGCGATCCGTTCTTCTGGAGAATCCAGATCCGCTACTTCGTCGCGGATATCGTCGATGGTTACCCGCGTGCTGGATTGGCTCATTGTTAGAAAATCCCGAGTTGGTCTCTTGCGTCTTCCGTCATTTTATCGGGGGTCCAAGGTGGATCCATAACAACTTTGATGTCGACGGCACCCACACCGGGGATTTCTTCGATCACTTGGCGACTGTTGGCGACCAGTTGCGGTCCGGCCGGGCACATGGGGCTGGTCATCGTCATTTCCACGTTGACATTCTGCTTGCCTTCCTCGCCGGGTTGAATGTCGACGACATAGATCAGGCCAAGATCGACGATATTGACAAATAGTTCCGGGTCGATGACCCGTTTGAGTTCCTCTCGAACCTTGTCCTCGCTGATCGAGCAATCGCTTGCCGCAGGCTCTGAATTTTCCGACATGGTTTCGATTCTCCCTTCTTTGGATGTTTATTGACTTAGGGCGACGTAGATCTTGCCATCGTCGATTTTCACGGTGTGGCTCGGGGTGTCTTCGGTGGCAGGCATGCACATCGCTTTGCCGTTTCTGACATCGAATTTCGCACCATGTCTGGGGCAGACCAAGCAGGAGCCATCGAGTTGGCCATCGCCCAAGGTTCCGCCATCGTGCGTGCACATATCTTCGATGCAGTGGACTTGCCCATCGATTTCCACCAGAACCACGAAGCGGTCATCGACCTCGAATGTCTGGGGTTGATTGGGTTGAATCTGCTGCCGAGGGCAAACGTAGTGGAATGTCGACATTGATAAAGTTTCTGCTACTCGTACTGCCGGACTTGGCGTGCAATGGCGGCCCCGAGAGCTTCTCGGACGCTTTCGATGGTAATTCGATCGAAGATCTGTTGGAAGAACCCGGTGACGATCATCCGTATTGCTTCGGAGCGGGTGAAGCCGCGTGATTGGGCATAGAAGATCAATTCTTCGTCGACTCGACCGCTGGTACTACCGTGGGTGCATCGAACGTCATCGGCGTTGATTTCCAATCCAGGGATGGAATCAGCGCGTGCTGCATCCGAGAGCATCAGGTTATCGTTGCGCTGATAGCCATCGGTTTTCTGTGCTCCTGGGCTGACCTTGATCATTCCTCGCCAAACCGTGCGCGAGCGGTCTTGCAGGACGCTCTTGTAGAGAAAATCGCTATTGCAGTGGGGTGCGTTGTGATGCTGCAGTGTGTTGTAGACCAAGTGTTGGCGATCTTGGGTGAACATGACTCCGTTGACTTGGCTTGAAGCACCCGGTTCGACCAACTGGACTCTCTGGTCGACTTGAGCAAACCTTGATCCCATCGCGGCGACGGTCCATTGGAGCTGGGCATCTCGACCGACGGAGGCTCTTTGGTGGGCGAAATGCCAGCTACCTTTGCCCCAATCCTGAAGGTTGACGTAACGCAGGTGGCTGTTGCCGTGCTGAATAAGTTCGACACCGCCACAATGGAAACCGCTTGCCATCGGATCAGGGCTTGAGGATTCGAAAAGCACCGTTGCCTCGGCGCCTTCCTCGAGCACGATCAATGTATGGGACAAATCGACTTGTCCATCTCCCAACGCAGCGTGCAGATGGATCGGCAGTTCGATTCGAACGTTGCGGGGTACGTAGACCAAGAAACCATCGCTCCACATGGCGGTTTGCAAAGCGGCGAAGCGATCGCTCTTGGGGCAAATGAGGCTGTGAAGGTGCTTCTCGACGATACCCGAATGCTCTCGAGCGCACCGAGAAAGCGAACCTACGACGACCCCTTTTGCCGATAACTTCTCGTCGAGCGTTTCAGAAACGACCACTCCGTTGACACTTCTAGCGCTTGCCGAAACATCAACTCCATCGAGCAATCGGACCGGTGAGCCCGATGCAATTTGGGTCGATTCATCGACGTTTGGAGCAAACTTGCTAAGTTTGAGTCCACGGATATCCGATCGCATCCAATTCTCATCCCGAGGATTGGGCCAGTCGAGCGATTGGTAGATTTCCCAAGCTTCTTTGCGTTTGGCGCTGAGCCATAGCGGGTCGATTCGTTTTTCCAGGAATCGATCCAGGGCGGATTGATTGAAGGTTTCTAAGGAGCCGAGTCGATCGGTCAGCGTAGAGGTTGTCATGGTTGTTAACCCACCGATCCTTCCATTTGAAGCTGGATCAAGCGGTTCATTTCGACTGCGTATTCCATAGGAAGTTCTTTCACCAGCGGTTCGATGAACCCATTGACGATCATGGTGCTTGCTTCGGCTTCGCTGAGCCCTCGGCTCATCAGATAAAAGAGCTGCTCTTCTCCGATCCTAGAGACGCTTGCTTCGTGGCCGATGCTGACATCTTGGTCGAGGATTTCGATGTAGGGATAGGTATCGCTTTGGCTCTTGGAATCCAGGATGAGTGCATCGCAGACGACATTGGATTTGGATTTGCGGGCATCCTTTTCAACGCGGACCAAACCCCGATAGCTCGCACGACCGCCATTCTTGGAGATCGACTTACTGATGATCTGGCCGGTGGTATGTGGAGCGGCATGGACGAGTTTGGCTCCCGCGTCTTGATGCTGACCGCCAGAAGCAAAGGCGATCGAGAGGATCTCTCCCCGAGCCCCTGGTTCGAGCATGTACACGGCCGGATACTTCATCGTCAGTTTGCTACCCAGATTGCCATCGACCCATTCCATGGTGGCGTCGGCATAAGCCACGGCGCGTTTGGTCACCAGATTATAGATGTTGTTGGCCCAATTCTGGATCGTGGTGTATCGGCATCGGCTACCTCGTTTGCAGATGATTTCGACGACAGCCGAGTGGAGCGACTCCGAGGAGTACATCGGTGCGGTGCAGCCTTCGACATAGTGGATGCTTGCTCCCTCATCGACGATGATGAGTGTGCGTTCGAACTGCCCCATGTTTTCAGCATTGATGCGGAAGTAGGCTTGGAGCGGAAATTCGATTTTGACCCCTTTGGGAACATAGATGAACGAACCGCCGGACCAGACCGCCGAGTTCAGTGCAGCGAACTTGTTATCGTTTGGAGGAATGATGGTCCCAAAATACTCACGGAGCAGATCTGGGTGTTCTCTGACCGCCGTATCGGTATCGGTGAAGATCACTCCTTGTTGGACGAGATCTTCTTTGAGGGATCCGTAGACGACTTCGCTCTCGAATTGAGCTTTGACTCCAGCAAGGAATTTCTTTTCTGCTTCGGGAATCCCTAATTTGTCAAAGGTGTCTTTGATTTCTTGGGGGACGTCTTCCCAGGTTCGACCTTGCTTGTCGGTGGGCTTGAGGTAGTAGTAGATGTCTTGGAAGTTGACATCGATGCTGCCGCCCCAACTGGGCATCGGTTTGGAATTGAAAATATCGAGAGACTTCAGGCGGAATTCCCGCATCCAAGCCGGCTCGTTTTTCATTTCGGAAATCTGCTCGACGATCTGTGCATCGAGGCCTTTGCGGGCCTTGAAGACAGCTTTGCTTTCGGTGCGAAAATCGTACTTGTTGATTTCGCCGATGGCTTCATTGGTCGTTGTATCGGTAGACATGATTGGTTGGTTTTCGGGTAGAGTTCGTATTAAACGGCCACAGGCTCTTCTTTGGCAAGCATCTGCTGGTTGGCAGCTTCCGCATCCGGGTAGGCTTTGCGAATTCGGTCGTATCCTTGGTCGTGGAGTTCACGGGCAAGTTCCGCACCACCGGTTTCGACGATACGTCCTCCGAGCATCACGTGGGTGAACTGAGGTGGATTGTGTTCGAGCAACTTGTCGTGGTGGGTGATGATCAGCAGCCCCATCTTGTCACGTCCGATCTCAGCAATCGAAGCGCTTGCAAGACGCACAGCATCGGCATCCAAACCGCTATCGGTTTCATCGAGTATCGAGAACTTGGGCGAAAGCATCGCCATGGTCAGGATCTCCGCACGCTTCATTTCCCCCCCGGAAAATCCATCGTTGACGTAACGGCGAGCGAATTCAGGATCCATCTTGAGTTGCTCCATCTTGGATTTGAGCTCCTTGCGAAACTCTCGCATGGGAATTAGATCCTGACCCTCTTTGCGATCCGGCTGCCGCACATTGGTCGCCGCGTGGCGCAGGAAGTCGGCCATCTTCACACCCGGAATCGCGACCGGTCGCTGGAAGGCCATGAAAATCCCTGCTCTGGACCGCTCGTCGGCTTCCATCTCTGTCAAATTCGCATCATCGAGCCAAATCGAACCTTCGGTGATTTGGTAATTCGGATGGCCGGCGATGGCCAACCCCAGCGTGCTCTTGCCAGAACCGTTTGGACCCATCAGCGCATGCGTTTCACCAAATTTGATCACAAGATTCACGCCCCGAAGGATCGGTTTGTCGTTGACCGAGACGTGTAAATTTTCGATTCTTAAGATGTGACTCATTCCAGTTTGTTTCTAATAGGTTAAAGGTTTGAGGTTTGTGGGATTGGTTTTTGAGTTGGTTTGAATTGGCAAGACCCATGCCCATCGAGTTTGCAACAACTCAACTCTAGCGGTTGGCCAACCGCCTCGCTGAGAACTTGTTGCTCTAAATGGCACAGGCTCCGATCGACATCTCGACTCGTCAGGTCCGGATACGGGCAGGCGTGAACCGACAGAACAGGCAACCCTTCGACGCTGACAAAAGACGCAGGAATGCGCCGGGCAGCCATCAGTCCGGCAAGCGATTTCATCCGATCTTCGACCGATCCTTGGGGGATCAAGTCGCTGAAGGCACGGCCCATGCGCTTCGATACCCGTGATATCAGCTTGTCCTTGGTCTGGCCGTCCTCTAGCAACATGATTTCACCCCAAAGGGCTACTGCCAAATCGGTGTAAGTGACTCCGACTTGCCTCCAACCTAAATCGGTCAGAAAGTACGAAAACGTCGGTCGGCCTCGACCAACCGAATTTTTGCGTCGCTCGACATATCCGGCGTTTTCAAGCCGATCGAGCCTTTGGCGGACCGCCGTGGCGGTAACCTCCAGCTTGTCTGTCAAATCGACGACCGTCAGCCCATCACTCCGCCGAAGCAGATCCAGCACTAGCTGATCGACAGGACGGGTTGGTATCTGGTTGTTTGAAGGAGCTAAGTCCATGTTGGATAAGACCTTAAGACAAACGGGATGACTTGCCAATCGCTTGGCTCGACGCAGGAGTATAGGAAAATATGCAATTTTGACAAGCTTCATTGCGAAAAATCGACGCGCGATTGGGAAACCAGATCGCTTGCGAAAAATAGACAAGCAAGGAAAGCCTGAGCATTTGGTCTTGATTGCGAAGTCGTTTTTTTCGTAGGGTCGTCGATCAATCTGCCCCAAACCCCAAACGATCTCCCCAGCGCCATCAAGGAAGATGCAATGGACGATTCGAATCAAGTGCAATGGTATCGCAACCCATCCATCGCCAAGGTCACCTTGCCAACTTGCGGCCTGCTTGGGTTCGCTATCCTTGTTTGTTCGCTAAGCTTTAGTGAGGCCAACGCGCAGGAACCTCGCAAGCCCTCGTGGATCCCGTTTCCGATGGGCCGAGCCGCGAATCAGTTCTCACCGGGCAATCCATCGCCGGGCAATCCATCACCGGGTAATCCATCGCCGGGAAATCCATCACCGGATGCCAAATCGACCGATCCGAATCGACCGGTAGCTTGGTTGATGTGGGCCGATCCCCTCGCGCCCAATACTCAGCAACCCGGCGACTGCTATTTTCGTCGCACCATGGAGCTTCCAGAGATCGAACGATGCTTCGTCGATATCGATGGTCCAGCTCGAACCGAAGTCTATTTCAATGGACAGCGAGTTCGTCCTGCCAAGGCGACCAAGGGTAAGCAGCGGATCGATTTGCAGCAGGCAGTAAGGCCTGGCCAGAACATCCTAGCGATTGCTGCCGAGGCTCCGGGGGCTAGCTCCCCTGGGGTTCGCGTCGAGTTCTATTTCAAGCCCAAGCAGGGGAACTGGCGGTTGGTGGTTTCGGATTCGGATTGGAAGGCATCCAAGGGAGCTCCTCGAAATTGGCAAAGCCTGGGTTTCAACGATGGGACTTGGGCTGAAGCGGTCGATTTGAGCGAAGTTCCCGCGACTGCTCGACAGATGGCACTTGGTAATTCAAACCCATCTTCGGTGAATCAAGATACGGCATTGAGCCGGTCTGAGACCGATTCACCTGGGCTGTCGGCTCAGCAGGTCGCGCAGACGAAAGACCCGCTGGATGAACGATTCACGATCGTGCCTGGATTTCAGATCGAGGAAGTGGCCGATGCAAAGGTGGGTTCATTGATCGCGATGACTTTCAATGAATTCGGACACATCATCGCTGCGGTCGAAGGTGGTGGGCTCATTCTGATGTATGACACCAATCGCGATGGCGTTCCGGATACGACCAAGCCGTATTGCGATTTGGTGGAGAATGTTCAAGGTTTGTTGGCCCTCAACGGCGATGTGTATGTTACTGGCGAGGGGCCAGATGGTTCGGGGTTCTATCGGTTGATGGACGAAGACCGCAATGGGGAGCTTGAAAAGAGCGAAACGCTGACCAAGTTCAAGGGGACACCTGGAGAGCATGGTGCCCATCAAATCGCCTTTGGGCCCGACGGTTGCCTGTATCTATCGATCGGCAATCATGCCGGCTTGGCCGACTCGCCGGCTGGGTATCAACCACTGATGAGCCCTTATGAAGGCGATCTGATTCGTCCACGCTTTGAGGATCCAGGTGGGCATGCGATGGGAGTGAAGGCTCCTGGTGGTACGGTAGTCAGGTACGACATGTCTTCGAAGTCACTGAGCGTTGTAGCCGGAGGCTTGAGGAACGCGTATGACCTTGCCTTTCACCCCAATGGTTCGATGTTTTTGCATGACAGCGACATGGAGGCCGACATCGGTTCGGCATGGCACAGGGCCACTGGATTGTTCCGAGTGGTCGAAGGTGGGGAGTTTGGATGGCGAAGCGGGTGGGCCAATTGGCCGGAATACTATCCGGATCGATTGGGGTCGTTGGCAAGCACTGGCCGTGGATCTCCCACGGGAATCACGATCTACAATCACTTTGCTTTTCCCGCTCGATATCATCGTGCGATTTTTACGGCCGACTGGTCCGAGGGGCGCATTGTAGCAGTCCAAGTCGACACGCTGGATCGAGGAAAGGTACGCGCCGAAGACTTTGTGGTCGGTACTCCTATGAACGTCACGGACCTTGAAGTTGGACCCGATGGGGCGCTGTATTTTTGTTGTGGTGGACGCGGTACCGAAGGAGGAATCTACCGGGTGCGTTGGCAGGGCAAGATCCCAGATGCGGTCCGAAACCTTGGTGAGGGAATCGCCAAAGCGATCCGCCAACCTCAACTTTACTCGGCGTATTCACGCCAAGCTGTAGCGATCACCAAACGAGAAATCGGTGAGGCTTGGGACCAGCAAGTTCTGGGAGTTGCCTTTAGTGAGGAGAATCCCGCTCGTTATCGAACCCAGGCTCTGGATTTGATGCAGCTGCTCGGTCCGGTACCAACTCCAGAAGTTCTTGTCGAGTTGTCCAAAACTCCAAATGACCAAGTACGCGCCAAAGCGGCAAGGTTGATGGGCCTATGCGCTTCGGATCCGGCTGCCTTTGCACGCTTGCAAGAACTAATCGCCGACGAGTCACCCGAAGTACGGCTTGCAACTTGCGAATCGCTTGTGCGTTGCGGTCAGCCTTGCGAACCTTCCCAGATACGTCCGTTGCTACTGAGCGATCTGCGTGAGGAACGTTTCCTTGGACGTCGCCTCCTGATGAATATCCCATCGAACCAATGGCGCAAGCTCTTGACCGATAGCAACAGCAAAGTGGTCATTCAATCGTCGCTGGCTTTGGTGCATCGCGATCGAGACCCAACGACATGCGCCCAAGTTATGGATCACTTGATGCGGGTCTCCAAGGGGTTCGTCAGCGACGCAGACTTTTTGGACCTGCTCAGAACCATGCAAGTTGCCTTGCATGTCTGCGGAGCCAAGCCTGCCGATTTTCCAGAAGTCGGTGCGTTTGCCGCCCAGGAATTTCCGACCGGAAACTCAACCATCAACGGGGAACTGATTCGACTCGCGACCTTCGCCCAAGTCGACTTGGTCCCAGAAGCGGTCGCTTATTTGAAAACCGATGCTGCGATGCCTGACCGAATGCTCATCGCGATGCATTTGCCGATGATGCCTCACGAGTGGACTTCTTCGGAAAGAATGGCTACCTTGCAGTTCCTCGAAGCGAGCCTCGAGGATCAAACCGGTGGATCGTACGCGCTGTATGTGATGAAGACATCCGAGTCGCTCTCAAAGTTTCTTACCGAGCGAGAGGCCTTGCAAATCCTGGATCTGGGCCAGCGGTACCCCAATGCGGCGATGGCAGCGCTGTACAAACTCCCAGAACAACTCAACGCCGAGCAAATCGAAAAACTCAGAAAGCTCGACTCTGCGATCGATCAAGGTGGCCTCGAAGCCGACGTGCTGAAACGCCTTAAGACCGGCATCACCGCAATCTTGTCGATGCAAAACGATGAGTCAGCCATGGAGCATTTGCGGGAACGATGGCGCAAGAGCCCTGATCGGCGCGCTACCATCGCCCTGGCAATGTCGCAAAAGCCAAACGAAGCCAACTGGGATTATCTGGTTCGATCCTTGGGAGTTCTGGATCTTTTTGCCGTGGGGGATGTTTGCAACTGCTTGCTTCAAATCGATGCGGCCACCGAGGATGCTCAAGCCCTTCGACAAGCGATTCTGCAAGGATGCAAATTGGTCGAAGCAGGACAGGATCCTGCGCCAGTGATCAAATTGCTCGAGTACTGGACGGCGACCAGCACCGCCAGCTTGATCCAGGAACCGGCTGAGGAGCCAAGTTCCGAAGATCCAAAACCGGAAGATCCAAGTCCGATTGCAGCTTGGCAACGCTGGTATGCTTCCAAGTATCCCGATGCTCCTCCGGCGGTGCTCGCCAGTGAAACGGCTGACCCTCGCTGGTCGCTTGAATTCATCGAGCAATTCCTAAACGGCGAACAAGGTCGACAAGGCTCCAGTGAGCGAGGTCAATTGGTCTACGCCAAAGCCCGCTGCAATGCTTGCCACAAGATGAACGGCAGTGGCGGTGGATATGGACCCGACCTCAGTAGCGTCAATCGGCGTTTCACTCGAATCGAAACCCTTGAGTCGATTCTCTTTCCCTCCCACG